>SKYZ01000489.1 GCA_007127625.1 Aquisalimonas sp.
CGGAGCCGCTGTAGACGACTTCGCCGTCGGCAACCGCGACCACCGGCTGGCCGGCCTCGCCACTGATGTTGATCCCCTGCTTGCCGTCGGCGTCGCGGGAGAAGGTCTTGACGACTTCACCATCCGTGGGCCAGCGCCACTCGCCCGGTGCTTCGCCATTGGCCTCACCCGCGGCGGTGTCGTGGTCGGACGCCTGATCACCCCCGCCTGCCACCTCGGCGGAGGCCTGTTGTGGCGGGGCACTGTCGCTCTCAGGGCTGCGCTCCGCCCCCCCCCTCGAAGGCGGCTCCAGGCGAAGCTCCTGGCCGACACGAAGACGGTCCGGGGAATCCAGGCGGTTCCACTCTGCCAGATCCCGATGGTCCAGTCCGTGCTCCCAGGCGATGGCATAGAGCGTGTCACCGCTGCGGACCTCGTAATGGCCCTCCGCCGCCCTCTGCCCCCCATCGCTGATGCTCCGGTCGCTTACCGGCGCCAGGTGGTCACCCGCACAACCTCCGAGCGCGAGCACCGCCAGGAGAATGATCGTCTTGAGGGCTGGGCCACGATCCATTGTCTTACCGCACGCGAACCGATCTGCATCACATGATCGGGTTTCAGTGAACAAACATGAAGTACACGGCAACCAGAAGGACCACAGTGGCCCAGCCGATCCAGTCCACGTACTTGCGCAGCCACGGCTCCACCCGCGCACCGCCCCAGCCCACCAGACCAGCCACCAGGAAGAAGCGGCTGCCACGCCCTACCATGGAGGCGAGCACGAAGGGTAGTAGCGGCAAGGCAAGCCCTCCGGCGGCCACGGTGAACGCCTTGTAGGGAATGGGTGAGAACCCCGCCAGAAGGACCACCCAGAACCCGTACAACCCGAACCACTCCCGTGCACGCTCCAGGGCGTCGCCGTACCCGGCGGCAGCCAGCCAGGGCTCCACCAGCTCCATGGCAAAATAGCCGATGGCATAGCCAAGCACGCCACCGAGCACGGACGCCACGGTGGTAATCAGCGCAAAGTGCATGGCCCGGTGGGGGCGGGCCAGCGCCATGGGCATGAGCATGACGTCCGGCGGGATGGGAAAGAACGATGATTCGGCGAAACTCAGCCCCGCCAAATAGCGCGGCGCATGCCGATGCGCCGCCAGGCGCAGGGTCATCAGGTACATCCGTGTAAAGGGTCCGGTCATTGCGTGCCACCCAGCATGGGTACGAAGTTCACCAGGCCAAGATTCTCGCGGGTGAATTCGTCACCCTGCCGCCGGTAACACACCAGTTCCTGCGGCTTGCCCTGAGCGCCTTCCGGCACCACCAGCCGGCCACCGTCCGAAAGCTGCGCGAACAGTTCCGGCGGTACGCCCTGGGGCGCCGCCGTCACCAGTATACCGTCGAACGGGCCGTCTCCCTCCCACCCGGTGTTGCCGTCGGCGTGGCGGACGCGGACATTGCGATACCCCAGATCGCGCAGGCGCTGCCGGGCCTGGTCCGTCAGTCGACGGATCCGCTCCACGGTATACACCTCGGGGACAAGTTGCGCGAGGACGGCTGCCTGGTATCCCGATCCGGTGCCGACTTCCAGCACCCGCTGCGGGATACCCTCGTCGATGAGCGCCTCGGTCATGCGCGCCACCACGAAGGGCTGGGAGATGGTCTGACCATCACCGATGGGCAGGGCCGTATCCTCATAGGCGCGGCTGGCCAGGGCCTCGTCGACGAACAGGTGCCTGGGCGTCGAGCCGATGACGGCGAGCACCGACTCGTTCCGGATACCCTCGCGGCGCAGCCTCTCCACCAGCCGCTGGCGGGTGCGCTGGGACGTCATGCCGATACCGCGGCGCTCGCTATCGTCCATCATCGATTCAAGCCTGTAACCCACCCGGCGATCTTGTCCAGGGCCTCGTAGCGGGTCAGGTCCACCTGGATCGGGGTGACCGATACGTAGCCCCGCCGGACCGCGTGAAAGTCCGTCCCCGGCCCGGCGTCCTGCTCCCGCCCCGGCGGGCCGATCCAGTAGATGGGACGGTTGCGCGGGTCGGTGGCCGGAATCAGCGGCTCCGAGCGGTGCCGCTGGCCCAGGCGTGTGGCCTCGAATCCGCGCAGTTCCCCCCAGGGTACGTCCGGAACGTTGACGTTGAGAATGGTATCCGCCGGCAGCGGATCGCTGGTCAGCCGCTGGACCAGCATGGCGGCGACCCGCGCCGCCGTGGCGTAATGCGTCGGGTCATGGGTCACCAGCGACACCGCGATGGCCGGCAACCCCAGGAACCGTCCTTCGGTGGCCGCGGCAACAGTGCCACTGTAGAGTACATCGTCACCCATGTTGGCCCCGGCGTTGATGCCGGAGACCACCATGTCCGGGTCATCGTCCAGCAGCCCGGTCACCGCCAGATGGACGCAGTCGGTGGGGGTGCCTTCCACCCGGTAACGCCGCTCGCCCACCTCCACGGCCCGTATCGGCAGATCCAGGGTCAGCGAATTGCTGGCACCGCTGCGATCACGGTCCGGCGCCACCACGGTGATGTCACCGAGATCCGAAAGACCTTCTGCAAGATGGCGAATACCGGCGGCCTGATAACCGTCGTCGTTGCTGATGAGAATGTGCATCGTAAGACCTTTCTGCCCTTGATCGGCTGCGTTGGGCGCCGGCCAGTATACCGGCCGACGCAGGCGCTGTCCGCCGACAATCCAACCATCGCCAGCCCGGGTCCAGAGGCGCTAGACTGGCCGGGACTCATAAGGAGCCGTGGCCATGACCGACCACCACGACGACGACAGCGCTCTGTTCCGCGCCGCCATCGGGGATGTACGTCCGCTGCGACACGATCGTGCGTCCGTGCAGCCGCCACGGCCGAAACCGATCCCGCGACAGCGTGACGCCGACGAACGCCGGGTGCTTGATGAGCTGCTGGACGGTGAGCTCGACCCGGCAGAACTCGAAACAGGCGAGGAACTCAGCTTTCTCCGCCCGGGTATCCAGAAGCGCGTGCTGCGGAAGCTCCGGCGCGGACACTACGCCGTTCAGGCCGAACTGGACCTGCACGGGCAGACCCGCGTCACGGCACGGCAGGAACTGCGTGGGTTCATCGACGACTGCCGCCAGCGCGACGTTCGTTGTGTGCGCATCATCCACGGCAAGGGCCGCGGCTCCAGCAATCGTGGCCCGGTACTCAAGGTCCTGGTGGACCGCTGGCTGCGCCAGCTGGATGAGGTGCTGGCCTTTGCCTCGGCGAGCCCTGCCGACGGCGGCACGGGTGCGGTCTATGTTCTGTTGCGCTCACGCTGATGGCAGAGTTCCCGCAGGACCGCCGTTGCATAGGCCCCCGCCGGCAGCCAGAAACCGACCACCAGATCGTTGCCGTCCCGCCGCCAGTGAAGCTGGCGCACCGGTAGTCGCAATGCGCGCCGGGAGGCATCCACCTTCAGCCTCTGCAGTCCGGCCGTCGCCTGCGGCCACTGCTCCAGTACCGACTGTTCGACTTCCCCGGCACCGCCGGTGGCCCCCTGGCCACCACCGCCGGGCATAGGACCCGACGGGTGCACGTCCGCCGTGGCCAGACGCGGATCCCCCGCCGTCAACCGCGCCGCCGGAAAGATGCTGCCGCTGGACGTGAACGTCATCAGATCACCGTCCACCGGGCACCCCCACGTCTGGCGACGCACCCGTTCGGCCAGTACCCGGTTGAACAGGAAAGAGCGCGCCGCTGACAGGAACAGACCACGCCGGTGACGATTGCGGACCGGCATGCCGTCGAACACGCGCCATGCGGCATCCAGGTTGCCGCCATCCCGGCCGAACCGCTGATCGCCGAAATAGTTGGGCACGCCGTAATGCGCCAGGCGGAGCAGGCGCTGCGCCAGTCGTGGCCAGTTGCCATCGATCTGCCGCAGTCGCAGCCGGAACCAGTTGCCACGCAGCATCCCCGTGCGCAGCTTGCGCGAATGACGATGCATGCGTAGCACCTGCAGACCGGCCGGCGCCTCGGGCAATGTCGGCAGTGTCTGCGGCCCCGGCAGATGGACCCCGAACCACTGCTCGGTCACCGCCTGGCGATCCTTGAGCCCCGCCCAGCTCACGTCCCGCGGCGAGCGTTCCAGGGCCGACGCCAGCCATCCCCCGGCGTCTGCGGTGTTCCAGCCCGTCTTGCGCAGCTGCACCCACAGGTGCTCGCCCGCGTCCTCGGGCTCCATGCCCAGGTCTTCACGGACGCAGAAATCCTCGGGGGCGGCGCGCACATCGGCGGTGATGGGCGGCTCGCCGTGGGCGCGGGGCAGCTCCAGCCATGCCTGGGCAAGATCCGGCGCGGGCTCAGCCATGGTGGGTCAACAGCACAACCGCCTGCGCGGCAATGCCCTCGCCCCGGCCGACGAAGCCAAGGCGTTCCGTGGTGGTTGCCTTGATGCTGACATCATCCCTCGCCACTTCCAGCGTGGCGGCAATGATGTCCCGCATGGCCGGAATATGCTCCGCCATGCGCGGCGCCTGAGCGAGAATGGTGGTATCGAGATTGTTGATACGGTACCCCCTGGCCACCACCCGTTGGTTCACCGCCGCCAGAAGCTGCACGCTGTCGGCGCCCTGCCACTGCGGGTCCGAATCGGGGAAATGGGTGCCAATGTCGCCGTCTGCGATCGCCCCCAACAACGCATCGCTAATGGCATGAAGCAGGACATCCCCGTCGGAGTGCGCCTCCACGCCACGATCGAAGGGCAGTTCCACGCCGCCGACGACCAACCGCCCGCCTTCGCAGAAGCGGTGGACATCGAACCCCTGGCCGATGCGCAGGCCCATTCATTCCTCTCCCTGTTCGGCGCGACGTGCGCGCAGGATGGACTCCGCCAGGGGTAGGTCACCCGGGCGGGTAATCTTGAGATTGGTGCTCTCCCCTTCCACCAGTAGCGGTGCGAATCCAGCGCGCTCCATGGCCTGGGCTTCATCGGTGACAACATCACCGGCACCGCGGGCGGCTTCCAGCGCCGCCAGCAGCGGCCGGAGTGGGAAAAGCTGCGGGGTCTGCGCCTGCCAGAGCTGGTCACGGCTGGCGGTGTGGGCCACCACCGTACCGGGTCCGGAGCGCTTCAGGGTATCCCGCACCGGCACGGCCAGCAGCGCACCACCGTCGTGGGCCAGCCCGGCATCCAGCAGCCGCCGGAGCTCTCCGGTGGTCAGGCACGGCCGGACTGCGTCATGGACCAGCACCCAGTCGTCGGTTCCGGCAACGCCGTCGGCGAGGTAACGCAGGGCCGACAGCACGGAATCCGCACGCTCCTCGCCGCCATCCACCCGGTGCACGGGTTTGGCGGAGCGGAAATCCTCATGCGCCCACCAGCCATCTTCCACTCCCAGTGCCACCACGGCACCTGCAACCCGCTCGTCGGCGAGCACGGTTTCCAGGGACCAGCCGATCACGGCACGGCCCAGGAGAGCGAGATACTGCTTGGGGATGCGGCTGGACATTCGGCGGCCGACACCGGCTGCCGGCACGACCGCCCATATCCGCCGGGGGCGGACGTCACTCATTCATCAGCGACCTGGTAGAAGACTTCGCCATCCCTGACCATGCCGAGCTCGTTGCGGGCGCGCTCCTCCACGGCCTCGAGGCCGTCCTTGAGGTCGTCAACGTCGGCCTCGAGCGCGGCATTTCGCTGGCGCAGATTGGCGTTCTCCGCTTCCTGGGCGGCAACATCCTCCTCCAGTTGCCACACCGCGGGCAGACCACCTTTGCCGGACCACAGCTGCGCCTGCAGCACCACCAGCAATGCAACCAGACCACCCAGCAGAATACGCATAACGCCAAACAGCCCGCGATCGGGACATGCCCCCTGGCGCAACCATACACGACTACGCCGGGGACGTCGTCACCGGCTTACCAGCCCTTGAGATTGGGGAAGGCCCGCCGGCCGGCATACACCGCCCGCTCGCCCAGATCCTCCTCGATGCGAAGCAGCTGGTTGTACTTCGCCACCCGGTCGGAGCGACACAGGGATCCGGTCTTGATCTGGGTGGCGCTGGATGCCACGGCCAGGTCGGCGATGGTGGTGTCCTCGGTCTCGCCGGAGCGGTGTGACACCACCGCGGTGTAGCCCGCCTTGTCCGCCATGTCGATGGCATCCAGGGTTTCCGTCAGGGTGCCGATCTGGTTGAACTTGATCAGGATGGAGTTGGCGATGCCCCGGTCGATGCCCTCCTGCAGGATGCGGGTGTTGGTGACGAACAGGTCGTCCCCCACCAGCTGGCAGCGGTCCCCGAGCTTGTCGGTGAGCGCCTTCCAGCCGTCCCAGTCGCCCTCGTCCATGCCGTCCTCGATGGTGACGATGGGATAACGGCTGACCCAGTCGGCCAGCACATCCGCATACTCGGCGGCCGTGTAGCGCTTGTTCTCGGAGGCGAGCACGTAGGAGCCGTTTTCGTAGAACTCGGAGCTGGCCACGTCCAGACCCAGCCAGACATCGCCACCCAGGGTGTAGCCGGCGTTGGCCACAGCCTCGGCGATGGTCTCCAGGGCCGCCTCGTTGGAGGGCAGATCCGGTGCAAAACCGCCCTCGTCGCCCACGGCGGTGCTCAGGCCGCGGCCGGCCAGCACCTTCTTCAGCGCGTGGAAGATCTCGGTGCCGGCGCGCAGGGCTTCGCTGAAGCTATCGAAGCCGATGGGCAGGATCATGAATTCCTGCAGGTCGACGCTGTTGTCGGCGTGGGCACCGCCGTTGAGGATGTTCATCATGGGCACCGGCAGCAGGTGCTCACCCCGAGGATTCAGGTGCCGGTACAGGGGCACGCCACGATCGTCCGCCGCCGCCCGGGCCACGGCCAGGGACAGGGCCAGCAGCGCGTTGGCGCCGAGACTGCTCTTGTTTTCGGTGCCGTCCAGTTCCAGCATGCGGGTGTCCACGGCGCGCTGGTCGTTCGCATCCATGCCCTTGAGGGCATCGGCGAGCACCGTGTTGGCATTCGCCACGGCCTGGCGAACGCCCTTGCCCAGGTAACGGCTCTTGTCGCCGTCCCGCAGTTCCACGGCCTCACGGGTGCCGGTGGAAGCGCCGGAGGGCACTGCGGCCCGGCCGAATGCACCGCTGCTCAGGGTGACATCCGCTTCCACCGTGGGGTTGCCACGGGAGTCCAGGATTTCACGTGCCTTGATGGTTTCGATGGTCGACATGAGGTGTTGACGTCCCTATTGCCATTGAATTCTCTGGCGGGCGCTGAGGTTACACAGCCTACAGCGCCTGCTCGATCAGTCCGTTCGTCTTGACCTGCCGGTCCAGGGCCAGAAGCGTGGTCAGCAGCTCCTCCATGCGCCCCAGCGGCCAGGCGTTGGGTCCGTCGGAGAGGGCCTTGTCCGGGTCGGGATGGGTTTCCATGAACAACCCGGCCACGCCGGCCGCCACCGCAGATCGCGCCAGCACCGGCACGAACTCCCGCTGACCGCCGGAGGCGTGCCCCTGGCCGCCGGGCAACTGCACGGAGTGGGTGGCGTCGAAGACCACCGGGGCACCGGTGTCACGCATGACGGCCAGGGACCGCATGTCGGAGACCAGATTGTTGTAGCCAAACGAGACGCCGCGCTCGCAGACCATCACCGCGTCGTTGCCGGCCGCCCGCGCCTTCTCCACCACGTTGCCCATGTCCCAGGGCGCCAGGAACTGGCCCTTCTTGATGTTCACCGGCAGACCCTGGGCGGCCACGTTCTGGATGAAGTTGGTCTGGCGGCAGAGGAAGGCGGGGGTCTGCAGTACATCCACGACACTGGCCACCTCGCCCAGCGGGGTGTCCTCGTGCACGTCGGTGATGACCGGAACACCCAGCTGGCGTTTGACGGTCTCGAGCACCCGCAGCCCCTCGGCCATGCCCGGCCCGCGAAAGCTGCCGTGGGATGAGCGGTTGGCCTTGTCGAAGGACGATTTGTAGATGAAGGGCACGCCCAGTCGCTCGGTGATCTCCTTCAGCACGCCGGCCGTATCCAGCGCCAGCTGCTCCGACTCCACAACGCATGGGCCGGCGATCAGGAAAAGCGGGTGCTCCAGACCGGCACGAAATCCGCACAGGTTGATGCTGCTCATGCCTCCTCCTGGCGCGTCAGGCCGATTGATGCGCGCGCTTCAGGGCTGCAGTGATGAACCCGCCGAACAGCGGATGGCCGTCCCGGGGCGTGGACGTGAACTCGGGGTGGAACTGACAGCCCAGATACCAGGGGTGATCGGGAAGCTCCACCACTTCCGCCAGTCTGCCGTCGCTGGACCAGCCGGAGATACGCAGGCCTGCAGCCTGCAGCGCATCCGCGTAGTTGTTATTGAATTCATAACGATGCCGGTGGCGCTCGACGATCTCGGTGGCACCGTAAACCTCCGCTGCCAGGGAGCCTTCCTGCAGATGGCAGGGCTGACCACCGAGGCGCATGGTGCCGCCCAGATCATCGTCGGGGCCGCGCTGTTCCAGGCGACCATCGTCGGTCATCCATTCGGTGATCAGCCCGATCACGGGGTGCGGCGTATCCCCGCGGAACTCGGTACTGTGGGCACCCTCGAGCCCTGCCACGTGGCGAGCGAAATCGATCACCGCCACCTGCATGCCCAGGCAGATCCCCAGATAGGGGATACCGTGCTCTCGGGCATGACGGGCAGCCATGATCTTGCCTTCGACACCCCGCTCGCCAAAGCCGCCGGGCACCAGGATGGCATCCACGCCCTCCAGCTGCCCCGTGCCCGCGGTCTCCAGCTCCTCGGAATCCACCGAGCGAACATGCACCCGGGTACGGGTGTGAATGCCGGCGTGGATCAGCGCCTCGGAGAGGGACTTGTAGGCATCCGCCAGGTTCACGTACTTGCCCACCATGGCAACGGTGACTTCGCCGTCCAGGTGGCTGCGTGCCTCCACCACCCGCTCCCAGTCGGAGAGATCCGCCGGCGGCAGCTCCAGCCGCAGCTTGTCGGCAACAATGTCGTCCAGTCCCTGATCATGCAGCGCCAGCGGCACCTTGTAGACATCGTCCACGTCCAGCACCGAGATCACCGCCTCCTGCTCGACATTGGTGAACAGGGCGATCTTGCGGCGCTCGTCCTCCGGAATGGGACGCGTGGAGCGGCACATGAGGATATCCGGCTGGATGCCGATGGAGCGCAGCTCCTTCACCGAGTGCTGGGTGGGCTTGGTCTTCATCTCGCCGCTGGCGCCGATGAACGGCACCAGGGTGAGGTGGATGAACAGCGTCTCCCGGCGGTGCTCCACGCCCATTTGCCGGATCGCTTCCAGGAACGGCAGGGATTCAATGTCGCCCACGGTGCCCCCGATCTCCACCAGCGCCACATCGTGCCCCTCCGCGCCCTCGCGGATACAGCGCTTGATCTCGTCGGTGATGTGGGGAATGACCTGCACGGTGCCGCCCAGGTACTCGCCGCGGCGTTCCTTGCGGATGACGTTCTCGTAGATCCGGCCGGTGGTGTAGTTGTTGACCTTGCCGGTGCGCATGCGCACGTAGCGCTCGTAGTGCCCCAGATCCAGGTCGGTCTCCGCACCGTCGTCGGTGACGTACACCTCGCCGTGCTGGAACGGGCTCATGGTCCCCGGGTCCACGTTGATGTACGGATCCAGCTTGATCATGGTGACACTGAGCCCGCGGGCCTGAAGGATACTGGCCAGCGACGCCGACGCGATGCCCTTGCCCAGCGAGGAGACGACGCCACCGGTAATGAAGATGTATCGGGTCATAGGAACTCTGTCTGTCGCACGACGGATGCGGGAGCCCGCGTTCGGAAGGCAACGGTGGCGAGCGTCATCCCGGCCGCGGCACAGCGGCCCGAAATGCACGCAAGCGAAGGCGGTGGACGCCACATCCCCACCACGCTTCGCGCTGCCCGAGTGGCGCTAAAAGTAACAGAACACCCCCCGGCGCACAACGCGAACCGCAGGCGCCGGGGGCTCCTCAGTGGCGTCCCCACGGCGTCACCCGGGCTCTTCACAGGACCCGAGGCGGGGTTCCCAGGAAAGGTGCAGGCCGCGCCCCGGCGGCGCCACCTGAAAGCCCTCACAAACGCAGATTCCCGGCACGGCGGCGATCTCGTCACCGGCCATCAGCAACGGCCACTGCCCGCGCTGCCAGGGCGGTACTCCCGCCTCCTGGAACAGCTTCTTCACCGGCCGCCGGGGTCTGCCCGCCGGCCGGCACCGTTCGCCGCCGCTACGGAAGGCGACGGTAACCTGCCCCCGCGGCAGGCGCGCCGTGTCCATGCCGCCAGTGCCCGGCGTGCAGCGGAGCCAGCCTCCGGCCAGGTGAAGATCGTGATCCAGTGACCAGGCAACCCCGACGTCGCGGCCGTGACCCTCCGCCGACGCCCGCCGCGCCATCTGCGACTCGGCATGGAGAAGCTCGCGGTAGCGTCGCACTCGCCCACCGGGCCAGGTGAACTCGGGCTGACGATCGTAGCCGGCCAGCAACAGCATCCGCCGACCGGCTTCCAGCTGCCGCGCCTCCGGGGCCGGCAGGCCGGCCCGGCGCAGCCAATGGCGCAACACGATTCTCTGGGCCCCCGGGCTCAGGGACAACAGCGGGGGCCAGTGCAAGGGTCCGTGCGGATCGCGGGGCAGCATCGGCGCAGCATAGTCCGCCGTTACCTGGTGTTCCTGGCGCAGCAGCTCCCCGGCACGCGCCATGGTGGCGTCGGCTCCCGGCCAACGCTCCCGCAGCAGCGGCAGGATCCGGTGGCGCAGAAAGTTGCGGTCCGCCCCCGGCTCCGCATTGCCGGGATCCTCGATGCTCTTCAGGCCCCGGGCAGTCGCGTACCCCTGCAGGGACGCACGGGGAAGATCCAGTAGTGGCCGCCCGACCCGCCCGTTGCCGAGCGCGCGCACCGGCGGAATGCCGGCCAGACCGTCCACCCCGCTGCCACGCAACAGGCGCAACAGGACCGTCTCGGCCTGATCGTCCCGGTGGTGGGCCGTCAGCAGCATCTCCTCCGGCCGCAGCAGGCCGGCAAACAGCGTATAGCGTTGCGCCCGAGCCCAGGTTTCCCCGGCCCCGGCAAAGGGACGCGCCGCCGTATGAACGGCGAGCGGGACGGCGAGGGAGCGGCAGACGGTCTCGCAGTGTGCCGCCCAGGATTCGGCCTGCGGCTGCAGACGGTGATTCACGTGGACCGCCCGCAGACTACCTGGCAACTCCTCGCGCAGCGACGCCAGGGCGTGCAGCAACACGTGCGAATCAGGCCCGCCGCTGAAGGCGACACAATGGCCGGAGGCAGGCCCCAGGTCCAGCACCCGGCGCAGGATGTCCTCCGCCGACACGGTCATGGGCCGCCCCCCGTTGCTTGAGGTCAGGAGGTGCGGAAGTTGCCGTACCCCTGAACCTTGTGCAGACGCTCATCCAGCAGCGTCTCGAAATCCTTGCCTTCCAGGAAGTCGAGCTTCTCCAGCAGAACGCCCTTGAGTTCCTCGGCCATGGCGTCGACATTGCGGTGAGCGCCACCCAGGGGTTCCGGCACCACCTGGTCGATCAGGCCCAGTTCATGGAGCCGCGGCGCGGTAATGCCCATGGCCTCGGCGGCATCCTGGGCGCGCTCGGCACTCTTCCAGAGAATGGAGGCACAGCCCTCCGGCGAGATCACGGAATAGGTGCTGTAACCGAGCATCAGCACCTGGTCGCCGACACCGATGCCCAGCGCACCACCGGAGCCACCCTCGCCCACCACGGTGGCAACAATGGGCGTACGCAGCCGCGCCATGGCCATGAGGTTGCGGGCGATGGCCTCACTCTGGCCGCGTTCCTCGGCACCGACGCCGGGGTAGGCACCGGGCGTGTCGATAAAGGTGAGCAGCGGCAGATCGAACCGCTCGGCCATTTCCATGAGCCGCAGCGCCTTGCGGTACCCTTCCGGCCGCGGCATGCCGAAATTGCGCTTCACCTTGTCCCGGGTGTCACGCCCCTTCTCGTGGCCGATCACCATCACCGGGCGCCCGTCCAGGCGCCCGACGCCGCCCATGATTGCCGGATCATCGGCGAATCCCCGGTCACCGTGGAGTTCCTCGAACTCGGTGAACAGGCGCTCGATGTAGTCCGCCGTATGGGGGCGCTGCGGATGCCGCGCCAGCTGCGCCACCTGCCAGGAGGTGAGGTTGCTGAATATCTGTTCGGTAAGGGTGACGCTCTTCTCCTGCAGGCGCCGGATTTCCTCGCTGATATTGAGGTCGTTGTCGTCGCCCACATAGCGGAGCTCGTCGATCTTTGCCTCGAGCTCGGCAATGGGGCGTTCGAAATCGAGAAAATTCAGGTTCATCGGTTCCCTTCCGGGTTGATGGAGCGCATACCCTAGCCAGTGCCGGTGCCAGTGGCAACCGTGCGCGCCCGTACGGCACGGATCACGTCAGTACTCCACCCGCACGGCGCCGTTGCCTCCGGAAAGCCCGTCCAGCCGCTTGATCAGTTCATCCGTGGGCCGCACGCGCCAGTCATCCCCGAAGCGTAGCATCGCCCGGGCATCGGGACGGCAGTACTCGAGCCACACCGGGCACTGCCCTTCCCGGAAGGGCGCCAGTGCCTCCTGCAGGTGGTCGAGGGCACCGTTGCCGAGCTGACCGCTGTCCATGCGCAGCACCAGGCGACGGGCGTAGACATCGCGGATATCACCGATCTCGTAGACCTTGTCCGCGTTGATCCGCCAGGCATCGCTGAAATCGTCGTAGCCCAGCCCCCCCTCCACCACCAGCAGCTTGTCCTTGCCCAGCAGGGAGCCGTACTTGCTGTACGCCTCGGTGAACAGGTTCACCTCGATGCGTCCGGTGCGATCATCCAGCACCAGGAAGCCCATCTTGTTGCCGCTCTGGGTGTTGCGCACCCGCAGGGACATGACCAGGCCTGCGGTGACCACGCTCTTTTCGCGACGCCCGCCGTTGCCGCCGTCACCGCCGCTGGCCAGATCGCTGATGCGCCCGGTGACGATCTTCTCCAGTTCATGCTCGTAGCGGGCGATGGGGTGACCGGTGAGGAACAGCCCCAGGGTTTCCTTCTCCCCGGCCAGGCGCTCTTCCTCGTCCCACTCGGGCCACTCCGGCAACGCCTCACTGGCCTCCTCCTCCGCCGGCGCCGCCAGCGCCAGGCCGAACATGTCGGTCTGCCCAGCCTCGGCGTTGCGCACGCTCTGTTCCGCCGCCTTCAGGGCCGGCGGGATGCGCGCGACCAGGGTTGCCCGGTTGGGGCCGATGCTGTCCAGGCAACCCGCCCGCACCAACGCCTCCAGCACGCGGCGGTTGACCCGTCGCAGGTCCACCCGGCGACAGAGATCGAACAGGTCGGCGTAGGGCCCGTTGGTCTCGCGCTCCTGCACCAGTGCCTCGATGGCGGACTGGCCCACGCCCTTGATAGCACCGATGCCGTAGACCACAGTGCGCTCGTCGGCGGCGCGGAACTGGTAGTCCGAGCGGTTGATGTCCGGTGGCAGCACCGTCAGTCCCATGGCCCGGCACTCATCGATCAGGGTCACCACCTTGTCGGTGTGGTCCATGTCCGAGGACAGCACCGCGGCCATGAACGGCGCCGGGTAATGGGCCTTGAGCCAGGCGGTCTGGTAGGAGAGCAGCGCGTAGGCCGCCGAGTGGGACTTGTTGAAACCGTAGCCGGCAAACTTCTCCATGAGGTCGAAGATGCCTTCGGCGTGGGCCTCGCTGAGCCCGTTCTCCGTGGCCCCCTTGAGGAAGATCTCCCGCTGCTTGGCCATCTCCTCGGGCTTTTTCTTGCCCATGGCCCGGCGCAGCAGGTCGGCGCCGCCGAGGCTGTACCCGGCCAGCACCTGGGCGATTCGCTGCACCTGTTCCTGGTAGAGGATGACGCCGTAGGTGGGTTTGAGCACCTCTTCCAGATCCGGGTGCTGGAGTTCCGGCGTGGGGTACGCCACCTGGGAGTGGCCGTGCTTGCGGCTGATGAAATCATCCACCATGCCCGACTGCAGCGGGCCCGGCCGGAACAGCGCCACCAGCGCGATGATGTCCTCGAAGGAATCCGGCTGCAGGCGCTTGATCAGGTCCTTCATGCCCCGGGATTCCAGCTGGAACACGGCGGTGGTGGCGCAGCGCTTGAGCAGATCGAAGGTGGCGCGGTCCTCCAGGGGCACGGTGGCAATGTCCAGGTCCGCCTCGCCCCGTTCCTGGCGAATGGCATTCACCGCCTTAACGGTCCAGTCAATGATGGTCAGGGTGCGCAGACCCAGGAAGTCGAACTTCACCAGGCCCACCGCCTCCACGTCGTCCTTGTCGTAATGCGTGGCCAGGCCCTGGCCGTTGGGCTCGCAGTACAGCGGCGTGAAGTCGGTGAGCGGCGTGGGGGCGATCACCACACCGCCGGCGTGCTTGCCGACGTTCCGGGCCACGCCCTCGAGCTTCATGCCCAGGTTCACCAGCGCCGCAACTTCCTCGTCCTCCTCGTAGCGGGTCTTGAAGTCCGGCTCCTGTTCCAGGGCCCTGTCCAGGGTCATGCCTGGCTCGAAGGGGATCATCTTGGCGATGCGATCCACGAAGCCGTAGCCGTGCCCAAGCACACGGCCCACGTCCCGCACCACGGCGCGGGCCGCCATGGTGCCGTGGGTGGCAATCTGGGAGACCTTCTCGCGGCCGTACTTGTCGGCCACATAGTCGATGACCTGGTCCCGTTTCTCCATGCAGAAGTCCACGTCGAAATCCGGCATGGACACGCGTTCCGGGTTGAGAAACCGCTCGAAGAGAAGATCGTAACGCAGCGGATCCAGGTCGGTTATCTCCAGCGCGTAAGCCACCAGCGAGCCCGCACCGGAACCGCGACCGGGGCCCACGGGAATGTCCTGCGCCTTGGCCCAGCGGATGAAGTCGGCGACGATCAGGAAGTAGCCCGGAAAGCCCATCTGGTTGATGACTCCCAGCTCCCGCTCCAGGCGTTCCTCGTACTCGCGCCGGCGCTCGGCGGCATCCGGGGCGTTCGGATCGATAAGCCGCGGCAGCCGCTGTTCCAGCCCCCTGCGGGACTCCTGGGCCAGGTACTCGTCCACGGTGAGGCCTTCCGGAATGGGGAAATCCGGCAGGTAGTCCTTGTCCAGGGTGAGTTCAAGATTGCAGCGCCGGGCGATTTCCACGGTGTTCGCCACCGCCTCGGGCACGTCCCGGAAGAGTTCAATCATCTCTTCCGGGGTCCGCAGGTACTGCTCCGGGGTGAAGTCCCGGGGGCGCCGGCTGTCTTCCAGGGTCCGGCCTTCGTGAATACAGACCCGCGCCTCGTGGGCGTCGAAATCGCCCACGTTGATGAATCGCACGGCGTTGGTGGCCACCACCGGTGCGTCCGCGTCCGCAGCCAGGGCCACCGCGGCGTGGAGGTGCTCCTCGTCACCGGGCCGGCCGCACCGCTGAAGTTCCAGGTAATAGTCGTCGCCGAAGAGCTGCTGCCAGAAGTCCAGCCTGCGTCGCGCCAGGGCCATGTCACCGGCAACAAGCGCCCGGCCCACGTCGCCGTCACGCCCACCGGAGAGGACGATCAGGCCGTCGTTATCCTCCTCAATCCACTGGCGGCGCACCACCGGTCGATCGACGTGCTGCCCCTCCAGGTAGCTGCGGCTGATCAACCGGGTGAGACAGGTGTAGCCGGTGCCATTGCGGCACAGCACCGCCAGGCGCGAGCGCCCCTCCGGCGCATCCGGGTCCTCCAGCCACAGATCGGCGCCGACGATCGGCTTCACGCCGGCATCCAGCGCGGCCTTGTAGAACTTGACCATGCCGAACAGGTTGCCCTGATCGGTAATGGCCACCGCCGGCATGCCGGTGTCCGCCGCAGTCTTCACCAGCGGCTTGATGCGGACGATGCCGTCAACCAGCGAAAACTCGGTATGGATGTTCAGGTGGACGAACTGCTGCGTCATGCTGTGGCAATCCCTGTGCGGCGAAGGCGGTTATTATGGATGAGCGGATCGGGATCGAAAATGCCGGACTCCACAATCGGCCGCCGATCCCTCACACTACGCGGCGTCGGTGAAGTTCAAGGAAACACTGAACACTTCGCACCCGTTCAACGTCCGGATAGCCCTGTATGATTCACAGCACTGCTGTCGTCGACGACGACGCCCATATCGGCAACGACGTGGAAATCGGCCCCTACGCCTGCATCGGCGCCGGGGTCAGTCTGGGTGACGGCTGCCGCGTGGGTGCCCATGCCGTCATCGAGGGGCCCACGGCAATCGGCCCGGGGAACGACATCGGCCCCCACGCCATCCTCGGCCGGCCGCCCCAGGACCTCGGCTACCGCGGAGAACCCACACGCCTGGAAATGGGCGCCGGCAACGTCGTTCGCGAATTCGTCACCATCCACCGCGGCACCCCCAAGGACCGCGCGCTTACCACCGTGGGCGACCACAACATGTTCATGGCTTACTCTCACGTTGGTCACGACTGCATTGTCGGCAACCATGTGATCCTGGCCAACGGCGCCACCCTGGCCGGCCACGTCACCGTCGAGGATCGCGTCAACATCGCAGGCCTGTGTGCCATCCACCAGTTCGCGCGCA
>SKYZ01000177.1 GCA_007127625.1 Aquisalimonas sp.
GACGCCGGCCCCCATCAGGAAGTGGGCCTGGGTGGCATAGCCCAGCACCGCGAGCCCGGCATCCTGTGCCCCCAGAGCCGCGCCGGTGAAATCGACAAAGGCGCTGACATCCTGCAATCCGGGGACCAGCAGCGGATCCCAGTGGGCGCGATGACGGTAATGGCACACCAGCGTGCCCTGGCTGCGCTCAGTGCGATAGTAGTCGCGGCGGGAATAACCGTAATCCACCATCACCAGCAGACCTTCGGCCAGGCAGTCAGCAAGGGTTGCCATGAATCCGGGCAACTGCAGGCAGAGCTCGGATTCATAACCCGCCGGCAGAGTGGCACCGAGATCGGTCTCGATGACCTGTACGGCGTCGACCACCGCATCACGGGCAGGGGCTGCGGTCCAGTCGAAGCCGTCCCCGCTGCCCGCGACGTGAAATTCGGAGACGCCACCGGCGTCCCGGCGGAAGCGGACCACCGGCAATGCATCCATGACTTCGTTGCCGAGGATCACCCCTCGCAGCGGAGTCTCCGGCAGGGCGGTCAACCAGTGTACGCGATGGAGCAGGTGGGGCACGGAGGACTGCAGACGCTCGTGCTGCCGCTGCCGCAGGCTGCCGCTGCGCTCCAGCAGCCAGTACTCCCGGGGCAGCCGCCCCTGGCACTCCAGCTCGGCAAGCAGATCCGCGGCCAGGGCGCCGTCACCGGGACCCAGCTCCAGGATGACGTCACCCTGACTCGCCTCCAGTGCTTCGGCGCACTGCCCGGCCAGGCTCCAGGCGAACAGGGGCGAGACCAGCGGGGCGGTGATGAAATCACCGGCGGCGCCGAATTTTTCCTGACCTGCGCTGTAGTAACCGAGCCCGGGCTCGTAGAGCACGCTCTCCATCCAGGCGTCGAAAGGCATCGACCCGTGCGCGTCGATGCGCCCGCGCAGCCGCGCGGACAGCTCCCGGCTCAGGGCCAGAGCGTCCGGATCGGGGGCCGGCCAGTCCACGGGCAGGCCGGTTTCAGCCTGAACACCCTGACTCATCCGGCCTCCATTTCGTCCAGTGACACCTGGCGCAGCGGCTGTTCGCTGGCATCGAACTCTGCCCACAGCTCGGCATAGGTCCGCCCGAGTTCCGGGTGCTGTGCGTCACCGGCAATATCCGCCAGCGGGCGCAACACGAAGGCGTAACGGGTGATCTCGTCCCGCGGCAGGACGAGCCGCCCGGAGCGCAAGCACTGGTCACCGTAGGTCAGCGCATCCAGATCCAGGGTTCGCGCAGCGTAGCGCTCGGGGCCGCGCACGCGACCGTTGGCGTCCTCGATGCGCCGCAGACGCTCGGCCACACCCTCCGGGGTATCACCGGTATCGAAACCCACCACCAGGTTGAGGAAGTCGTCGCCGTCGAAACCCACGGCGGCACTGGCATAGATGGGCGACACCTGCAGCTCGTCGAACTCCCGGCGCAGGTCCTGCAGGGCCCGGCGCACATGACGAGCCGGCTGGATATTGGAGCCGATACTGACGTAGACGCGCACCATCACGCCGACTCCCCGCCCCGGCTGATGACGACGCCCACCGCCCGCGCCCCTGGCACCGCGCCGGGCTTGGCGACCCGGATGCGCAGCCAGGGGATGCCGAAGGCGCGCTGCAGCTCGGTGGCGAGCCCCTCGGCAACGCTCTCCACCAGCTGGCAGCCGGCGTTGGCCACCCAATCGGCAACATGGCGGCGCACCGCGTCGTAGTCGACGGCGTCGTCCACCGCGTCGGTGGCCGCCGCTGCCGCGGCATCGCAGCCGAGTTCCAAGTCCAGCACCAGCGTCTGGCGCACCCGTCGCTCCCAGTCGCGCACACCGATCACGGTGTCCACTCTCAGTTCCTGGATAAAGACAACATCCATCGTCCGGCTTCCGTCGTGGTGAAAGGCGATGATAGCGCCCCGGTCGCCCCCCGGCCACCGACGACTTGACCCGGCCGGGCGCAAGCCATTCAATACCCGCCATGATCATTGATGCCGTCACCATCATCGCCGCCTACCTGTTCGGTTCCATCTCGGCGGCCATCGTCACCTGCCGGGCCATGGGGTTGCCGGACCCGCGCAGCGAAGGGTCGCGCAATCCGGGTGCCACCAATGTGCTGCGGGTGGGCAACCGCACCGCCGCCGGCATCACCCTGCTGGGGGACTTCCTCAAGGGCGTGATTCCTGTAGCGGTGGCAGGGGCTCTCGGCCTGGACCCGGTGGTGGTGGCCCTGGCCGGACTGGCGGCATTCCTTGGACACCTCTATCCGGTCTTCTTCGGCTTTCAGGGCGGCAAGGGCGTGGCCACCGGGCTGGGTGTATTGCTGGCGTGGTCGTGGCCGGCGTGGCTGCTCACGGTGGGCACCTGGCTGCTGATTGCCGCCCTGTTCCGCTACTCGTCGCTGGCCGCCCTGGTGTCGTTTCTGCTGGCGCCGTTCTACCTGGCCTATTTTGGCGCGCCCCAGGCCATCCTGTTCGGGATGCTGGCCATTACCGTGATCACCTTCTGGCGCCACCGGGGCAACCTTCAGGCGCTGTTGAATGGCACCGAGAAAAAAATCGGCGAAAAGGATTGAACGGCCCCGACCGACTCCCGGCGAACGGGGCCCGGGCGACGCCCTAGCCCGCCGGCGGGACCAGGCCTTGCAGCGGCCAGCGCGCTGTGACATCGAAAGCCGCGGCGGACCGCTCGCCCGCACTCAGACGCAGATAGCCGCAATACGCGACCATCGCACCGTTGTCGGTACACAGCGCCATACGCGGGTAGTGGACGGTGGCATCCTCGCCTTGCGCCATGACCGCGAAACGCTCACGTAGTGCCCGGTTGGCGCTGACGCCCCCGGCCACCACCAGCCTCCGGGCACCGGTCTCCTTGAGGGCTCGGCGGCACTTGATGGCCAGCGTGTCGGCCACGGCATCCTGGAACCCGCGTGCGATGTTGGCGTGCACCTGCGGGTCATCTCCGGCATCGCGGACCAGATTCCGTGTGAAGGTCTTCAAGCCGCTGAAGCTGAAATCGAGCCCGGGGCGGTCGGTCATGGGGCGCGGAAAGCGGTACGCATCCGGCTCACCCTGGGCCGCCAGACGCTCCAGCTGCGGCCCGCCCGGGTAAGGCAGGCCGAGCAGTTTGGCGGTCTTGTCGAAGGCCTCGCCGGCGGCATCATCCACGGACTCCCCGAGCAGGCGATAGCGACCCACACCGGCAACCTGCACCAGCATGGTATGGCCACCGGATACGAGCAACGCCACGAACGGGAACGCCGGCGGGTCGTCCTCCAGCAGCGGCGCCAGCAGATGCGCCTCCATGTGATGCACGCCCAGCGCCGGCAGCCCCCGCGCCCAGGCGAGACTGCGCGCCACCGCAGCTCCCACCAGCAGCGCACCCACCAGGCCGGGGCCACGGGTATAGGCGACGGCATCGATGCCGTCGCGCTCCAGGCCGGCCTCCGCGAGCACCTGCTCCGTCAGCGGCAGCACGCGGCGAACGTGATCCCTGGAGGCCAGCTCGGGCACAACGCCGCCATAGGTGGCGTGCAGGTCCACCTGACTGTGCACGGCATGGGCGAGCAGTCCCGCGCTACCGTCATAGATGGCGACTCCGGTCTCGTCACAGGAGGTCTCGATCCCCAGCACCCGCATCCAGGCTCTCGCTTGTTTCATGCCGGCAAGCATTCTAGCAGGCTGGAGGGATCCGTTGCGTCGGCGGGGAATCGCCCTTCTTGTGTTCGCCGCGGTTGCTGGCTAGAATACCGCGCCCGCTGTGGAATCACAGTATTCCACCGATGGTCCATACTGAATCGAAGGAAGGTGAGTCGCTGCATGCCGATCGTCAAGGTACGGGAAAACGAGCATTTCGAAGTCGCCCTGCGCCGTTTCAAGCGCTCCTGTGAAAAGGCGGGCATCCTCTCCGAGGTGCGTCGTCGCGAGCACTACGAGAAGCCCACTCAGGTGCGCAAGCGCAAGCAGGCTGCGGCGGTCAAGCGACACGCCAAGAAGCTCCAGCGCGAGCAGCAGCGCCGCGAGCGCATGTACTGAACACCGTCGGAATCGCACCCATGACTGACAGTGCCCTGAAGGACCGCATCAACACGGCGGTGAAAGAGGCGATGCGCGCGCGTGACAGCAAACGCCTGGCGACCCTGCGCCAGGTCACGGCGGGCATCAAGCAGTACGAGGTGGACCAGCGCACGGAACTGGCCGACGCCGACGTGATCACCATCCTCAGCAAGATGGTGAAGCAGCGGCAGGAGTCCATCGAGCAGTACCGCGCGGCGAACCGCGGCGATCTCGCCGAGCAGGAAGAGTACGAACTGGCGATCCTGCAGGAGTTCCTGCCCCAGCCGCTCAGTGACGACGAGGTGGATGCGCTCATCGAGGAGGCCATCGCCGAGAGCGGAGCCGAATCCATGCGCGACATGGGCAAGGTCATGGGGCTGCTGAAGCCGCGTCTGCAGGGGCGCGCCGACCTGGGTCAGGCCAGCGCACGCATCAAGGCGCGCCTGCAGGGCTGACCCGCACGATCCCGGCACACTTCCGGGGCCCACCCCGCTTCGGGAGTGCTAGTGTCCCGGCCCGCCGGAGCGCCCGCAGGGAGGCCCCAGCGTCGCCAGGGCTGCGTTGCGCCTCCTCGGCCGCAGCGCCACTGCGCCTTCGTCGCCGCGCCTTGCTCTGACGACGCTGGGGCCTCATTAATGCCGCGCACGTCTGGGACAGGACACTCGCCATGGCCGGACGCATTCCGGATCAGTTCATCGATGATCTGCTAGCCCGTGTGGACATCGTCGAGCTGATCGGCTCACGCCTGACCATCAAGAAGGCCGGGGCAAACTACCAGGCCCTCTGCCCCTTCCACACCGA
>SKYZ01000440.1 GCA_007127625.1 Aquisalimonas sp.
GCAGTATCGGCGAGTCCCTCGCGCGCATCCGCGACGAGATCCATGGCATCACCATGGTGGTGGGCTTCCCGCACACCGAAAAGCGCGGCATGTTCAACTCCGCCGCCGTGCTCCAGGACGGCATGGTGCTCGGCGTCTATCACAAGCACCATCTGCCCAACGGCGGCGTGTTCGACGACAAGCGCTACTTCCAGCCCGGCAGTACGCCGCTGGTGGTGGACATCAAGGGCCACGCCTGCGGCATCACCATCTGCGAGGACCTCTGGCACCCCGGGCCGGCCCGCTGGGCGGCGGACGAGGGCGCCCAGGTGCTGTTCAACCTCAATGCCTCGCCGTTCCACCAGGGCAAGTACCAGGATCGCGAGACGGTGATCCGCGCCCGCCAGCAGGAGGCGGGGCTGCCGGTGGTGTACGTGAACCTGGAAGGCGGTCAGGACGAAGTGGTCTACGACGGCGTCTCCGTCGCCTACGGTGGCGACGGCACGCTGGCTGCCCGGGCGCCGGCGTTCGCCGAAGGGCTCTTTGACGTGGCGTTCCAGCGCCAGGGCAGCACGCTGGTTCCGGAGCAGGGCGAAATCGCGCCGCTGCCCGACGATGAGGACCTGGTGTATCAGGCGCTGGTGCGTGGCCTGGCGGACTATGTGAATAAGAACGGTTTCCCCGGCGTGGTGCTGGGCATGTCCGGCGGCATCGACTCCGCCTTCAGCGCCGCCGTGGCCGTGGACGCCCTGGGGCCGGACCGTGTGCATGCGGTGATGCTCACCTCCCGCTACACGTCCCAGGAAAGCCTGGACGACGCCGCCGAATGCTCGCGGCTGCTGGGCATCCACTACACATCCCTGAATATCGACAACGCCTTCCAGGCCTGCATGGACGAACTCGCTCCCGTGTTCGGCGACCGCCCCATGGACACCACCGAGGAGAACATGCAGTCCCGCGCCCGCGGACTCATGCTCATGGCGCTGTCCAACAAGTTCGGCTCCATGGTGCTGGCCACCGGTAACAAGAGCGAGTACGCCGTGGGGTATGCCACCCTGTACGGCGACATGTGCGGCGGCTTTGCACCCCTGAAGGACGTCTACAAGACCCTGGTGTACCGCCTGGCGGAGCGCCGTAACGCCCGCGGCCGGGTGATCCCCGGGCGGATCATTGCCAAGGCCCCCACCGCTGAGCTGCGTCCGGACCAGAAGGACGAAGACTCCCTTCCGCCCTACCCGGTGCTCGATGCCATACTGCACCGGTACGTGGACGAGGACGTCTCCGTGACCACGCTGATCCGCGAAGGGTTTGACGAGGAGGCCGTCCGCCATGCCGTGGCGCTTCTGCACCGCAACGAATACAAGCGCCGCCAGGCCGCGCCGGGAGTGAAGGTCACACGCAAGGCCTTCGGTCGCGAACGCCGCTACCCCATCACTTCCGGTTATCGGCCCTGGGCCTGAACCCGACAACGCACGAGGTTGCCATGAAGAAGATCGAAGCCGTCATCAAGCCGTTCAAGCTGGACGATGTCCGCGAGGCCCTGTCGGACATCGGCATCACCGGCATGACCGTCACCGAGGTGAAGGGCTTCGGCCGCCAGAAGGGGCACACCGAGCTCTACCGGGGCGCCGAATACGTGGTGGATTTCCTGCCCAAGATGCGGGTGGAGCTGGTTGTGGGCGACGATCAGGTGGACCGCTGCGTGGACGCGATCATCAACGCGGCCAAGACCGGCAAGATCGGCGACGGCAAGATCTTCGTCACCAACGTGGACCGCGTGCTGCGCATCCGCACCGGCGAAGAGAACGAGGAAGCCATCTGAGCGCGACCGGTCAAGCCACCCTGTAGGAGCGGCGCAAGCCGCGACATTCCGGCGCTCTGGGTGTCACACGGTGCCCAAGTCGTAGGGCGGACCTTCAGGTCCGCCGTCAACAGACACGCCAGCCAAGGGGGCTAGGCGGCACCGTAGGGTGCATCTTGATGCACCGCAAGACCTCCCGAGACGTCGACCGGCGCCTACGACTCCTGGTCGTCCTCTCCCTCTGACGCATCCCCCAGCCCCGGCGAGAACAGGGTGTCCCGCAGGGCCGGGTGATCGGGGTAGTTCATCTCGATGACCCGGACCACGTCCGCCTGCAGATCGGTGAGTTCCAGGTGGCCGTACGCTTCGGCGAGCACGCCCAGGGCATCACGCACCGCGGGGGTGCCCTGGAAATTCTCGATCACGTTCTGCGCCCGGTTGGCAGCAGCCACGTAGGCACCCCGGCGCATGTACCAGTCCGCCACGTACATCTCGTAGAAGGCCAGGTGCTGGCGCAGCAGCACCATGCGCTCCTCGGCATCTTCCGCATACTCGCTCTCCGGGAAGCGGTCCACCACCATCTGGAAGTCGGCATAGGCCTCACGGATGGCGTTGGGGTCGCGGGTCCGTCGGTCGATGTCGAAAGTGCGGGTGAGGAAATCGTTGCCCCGGTCCAGATTGGCGCGACCGCGCATGTAGCTGGCGTAGGCCACGTGCTCATCCTGGGGGTTCAGGCGCATGAACCGGTCCGCGGCATTGATGGCCGAGCCCATTTCCCGGGCCTCGAAATAGGCGTGGATGAGATCGAGCTGGGCCTGGCGGGCGAACGGCCCGAAGGGATAGCGGGACTGCAGGTCTTCCAGCCGTTCGGCAGCGGTGCGGTAGTTGCCGCGCCGCATGGCCTCCTGGGCGCGTTCGTAGAGTTCCTCGGCGGTACGCTCGCCACGGCGCTGTTCGCCCTGGTAACCGGGCGACATCGGGTCGGTCACCTGGGGTGATCCACCGCCCCCACAGGCGGTCAGCGTAAAGGCCAGAGAGAGCAGCAGGGCAGAGAGACGTACCATGACACCTTCGGTAAGCGGCTGAATGATCGAACACAATATTCTAGGCGACTATGAGCGCGCCGCATAGCACAGGACGCAGCCGCCTCAAGCAGTCGTGCTTGCTGGTAGACTTGGCGCACATGCGGCAGGCGTGCATCACGGCTTCGCCCGTTCTCTTTAGTGTTGGGCCACCGATCAGAGTTCCCATGACCGAACCCCTGGAGCTGGAAGGCACCATTCCGGAAACCGCGGCCGGCACCCGCCTGGACCGGGCCCTGGCGGACCTGTTTCCGGACTACTCCCGCAGCCGCCTGCAGCAGTGGCTGAAGGAGGGTGCAGTGACCGTGGACGGGCAGGCCCGGCGCGGGCGCGACCGCATCAGCGGCGGTGAGCAGGTGCGCGTGTCGGCGACGCCGGAGCCGGAGGTTCAGAGCGTCGCGCCGGAACCCATCGATCTGGACGTGGTGTTCGAGGACGAGGACCTGCTGGTAGTGAACAAGCCCGCCGGGCTGGTGGTGCACCCCGGTGCGGGCAATGCCGACGGCACCATGCAGAATGCCCTTCTGCACCGGCATCCGCACCTGGAGCGCATCCCGCGCTGCGGGATCGTGCACCGCATCGACAAGGACACCACCGGGCTCATGGTGGTGGCCCTGTCGGACAAGGCGCACACGGCGCTCACCAGCCAGCTCCAGGACAAGACCGTCGGCCGCGAGTACGAGGCCCTGGTGGCCGGCACCTTCACCGCCGGCGGCACCATCAACGAACCCATCGCCCGCCACCCCCGGGATCGCAAGCGCATGGCGGTGGTGGCGAACGGTCGCCCGGCGGTGACCCATTACCGGCTGCTGGAGCGCTTCAGCGCGCATACCCTGTTGCGGGTGTTCCTGGAGACGGGGCGCACGCATCAGATCCGCGTGCACATGGCGTATTCCCAGCATCCCCTGGTGGGTGATCCCGTCTACGGGTTGCGCCCGCGGTTGCCCCGGGGCGCCGACGACACGGTGCGCGAGGCGCTGGCGGGATTGGGGCGGCAGGCCTTGCACGCGGCGAAGCTGGTGCTGCAGCATCCCCGCACGGAGGAGCGCATGGCCTGGGAGGTGCCCCGGCCCGCGGACATGGATTACGTCCTTGATGTGCTACGTACCCACGATGAGCGCATGAGCCAATGAACAGTGCCTGGATTCACCCGGACTGGCCGGCCCCCATCACCGTGCGCAGCGTCTCCACCACGCGCCTGTACGGCTTCAGCGAGCCACCGTACAACAGCCTCAACCTGGGGCGTCGTACCGGCGATGATCCGGATGCCGTGGCCCATAACCACCGCTATCTGGTGGAAGCCGCCGGCCTGCCGGACGATGTGGTGTGGCTGCAGCAGGTCCACGGCACCCGTGTGGTGGCCGCCCATGACGCCGAGCATGAACCCGAGGCGGACGCCGTATGGACGGACCGCCCGAATCTGCCCTGCGGGATTCTCACCGCCGATTGCCTCCCGGTCCTGTTCTGCGATCGGCAGGGCACCCGGATTGCCGCGGCGCACGCGGGCTGGCGGGGTCTGGCCGGTGGTGTGCTGGAGGCGACCCTGGATGCACTGGCGGTGCCCGGGGAGGACGTCTTTGCCTGGCTGGGGCCCGCCATCGGCCCCCACCGTTTCGAGGTGGGCGACGAGGTCCGCGCGGCATTCCTGGACGTGGACCCCGGCGTCGGGGACGCCTTCCGCCAGGGTCGCCCCGGGCACTGGTATGCCGATCTCTACCAGCTCGCGACGCGGCGCCTGCAGGCCCGTGGCGTTGATCACGTCCACGGCGGCGGTTTCTGCACCCACACCGACCGCGAACGGTTCTTCTCCTTCCGCCGGGACGGCGAGACCGGGCGCATGGGCACGGTGGTGTGGCTGGAACAGCATTGAGAAGGGCCGCCGGCGGATGAACCACGAAGCGCCGGTTAACGGTGCATCAAGATGCACCCTACGTGTGCCCGGGCTCAGAGCCGTGCCGGTTCTCGTAGGGGGCATCTTCATGC
>SKYZ01000061.1 GCA_007127625.1 Aquisalimonas sp.
CCGCAACGCGTTCGCTGATCACCACCAGGCCGGTGGCCAGCAGGCGCTCCCGGCGCCGCGGCCCGGCCAGCGTGAGCAGATTGTCCAGTGCCGCACTGCTGGTGACCACGGCCACATCCAGCGCCCCGGCCGCCCATGCAGTGTCCAGTATGGCCGGGTCCGTGGCGGGCCGCGTGCGGCGATACGCCGCGACCACATGGACCTCTGCGCCACGTTTCTCCAGGGCCTCCCGAAGGACCTCCCGCCCACCGTCACCTCGGACCAGCATAGCGCGCCGTCCGGCCATCTGCAGAAACTCCGACTGCGCCAGCAGGGATTCACTGTCGAACCCGGTGTCCGGCACGCAGTCCACGGGCAGCCCCCGCTCCTCAAGCGCTGCGGCGGTGCCGGCGCCGACTCCGGCTGTGCGCACGCCGGCTGGCCAGTCACGGTCCATTTCCTCCAGGCGATCCAGCAGGGCGTGCACGGCATTGGGACTGACGAAAATGACCCAGTCCATTCCGGGCAGACGGCGGATGCCCTGATCCCTGGCCGCCGCGTCCTCCGGCGGACCGATGGCCAGCACCGGGAAACGGTTCACCGTCGCGCCGCGCCGTTCCAGTTCGGCACACAGGGGCTCTGCCTGGTGCGCCGGCCGGGTCACCAGCACACCCACGCCGGCGAGTTCACCGCCGCCCAGGGGCACGGCTCAGTGGGCCTCAGCCTCGGCGAACAGCCGCGCGAGGATCTCGCGGGCGCCGCGATCCAGCAGGTCCCGCCCGAGGGCGGTTCCCAGGGCGTCCGCCTCGGCGGCGGTGCCGGTGATTTCCCCGCGGATCACCTCGCTGCCGTCCGGCGAGCCGACCAGGCCCCGCAGGTGCAGGCGGTCACCATCCAGTTCGGCATAAGCGCCGATGGGAACCTGGCAACTCCCCTCCAGCTCCCGATTCATGGCCCGCTCCGCGGCAACGCGGACATGGCTGTGCTCATGATCCAGCGGTGCGATCAGCGCCTCCACTGCGTCATCGCCCGTGCGGCACTGAATGCCCAGCGCCCCCTGGCCCACGGCAGGCAGACTCTCCTCCGGCGGCAGGATGCGGGTAATGCGCGCGTCCATCCGCAGGCGCTGGAGGCCGGAGGCGGCGAGGATAATGGCGTCGAACTGGCCTTCATCGAGCTTCGCCAGCCGGGTGTTGACGCTCCCCCGCAGGGTTTCCACCCGCAGGTCCGGCCGCGCCGCGCGGATCTGGCACTGACGGCGCAGGCTGGCACTGCCTATCAGCCCGCCCTCAGGAATGTCGGCCAGGCTGGTGTAGTGCACCGAGAGAAAGGCATCACGGGGGTCCGCCCGATCGGGAATCACCGGCAGATGGAGCTCGGGGGTGATGGCGGCGGGGACGTCCTTCATGGAGTGCACGGCGATATCGGCACGCCCGTCCAGGAGCCCCTCTTCCAGCTCCTTGAGGAACAGCCCCTTGCCGCCGATGCGCGCCAGCGGCGCATCGAGGATGCGATCACCGCGCGTGCTCATGCGCACCAGCTCGACGTTCAGCTCGGGATGCGCCGCCTGCAGCCGTTCGGCAACGTGCTCGGCCTGCCACACGGCCAGGGGTGATTTGCGAGTGGCAATACGCAGTGTCTCGACGGACATTCCGGACTCCTCGGGGCGTGGTGCGGTGAAGCGACAGGATGCCACGAGTTGGCGACGGCTGCCGAATCCCGGGCGGTGTCCGTCGCCACCGTCAGCCGGAGGCCTCGCCCATCGACTCCAGAAGTTCCTTGACGTGACTGACGTGGCGGCGACTGACTTCAAGCCGGGCGGTCAGACCGCGGAGCACCAGACAGCAGCGACCGGACCCGTCCTTCTCGAGACGACCGAGCCGGTCCCGGGCCACCAGGGCGTTTCGGTGGATGCGCACGAACCAGCCGTTGAACTCGTCTTCGAGCTGACGCAGGGATTCCTCGATCAGGTCTTCGCCACCGCTGTGGCAGACGCTGACGTACTTGTTGTCGGCGCGGAAGTAGTGGATATCCGCCACCGGCAGAAGCTCCAGCACGCCCCGGCGCCGGCAGAGGATGTGGTCCCGGGGGCCCTCGCCGCTGCCGGACTGGGTGCCCAGGGCCTCGAGCTGCGGCCGGGTGACCCGGCAGGCGCGCTCCAGCGCCTGCTGCAGGCGCTGACGCCGCACGGGCTTGACCAGGTAATCCACCGCCTGGGCATCGAAGGCGGCCAGGGCATGTTCACCGTAGGCGGTGACGAAGATCACCGCCGGTGGTGCGTCGGCGTCCGCGAGGACACGGGCGGCGGCAACGCCGTCGGTGCCCGGCATGCGGATGTCCATGAGCACCACGTCCGGCTCGTGCTTGCGGGCCAGGCGAATCGCCTCGCTACCGTCGCTTGCACCACCCACCACCTCGTGGCCGCCCAGATCGGCGACCTGCTGTGCGAGCCGCTCCCGGGCCGGGGCTTCGTCATCCACGATGAGGATGCGCATCGCTCTCTCCGTCACTCCTTCCCTGTGTTCCGGCGCCCACCTGCCGGTAGGGCAGATGCAGGCAGACACGATACCGCTCTGCATCCGTCGCCGTCAGCAGTTCGGCGGTGGTGCCGAACGCGTGACGCAGCCGTTCGGCCACGTTGGCCTGGGCCATGCCCAGTCCGCCCTGGGAGACACCATCCCGCTCAGGTGCGGGCAGCGGGTTGTCGACGCAGATCATCAGGGTCTGGTCCTGGCACTGACCCAGGATACGGATGGTGCCGCCATCCCGGCGGGGCTCGACGCCGTGGTAGACGGCGTTCTCCAGTAGCGGCTGCAGGGTCAGCGGCGGCAGCGCGGCATCGACGGGAAGCGCAGCGATCTGCCACTCCACAACCAAACGCTCGCCCAGTCGCAGTTGCTCCATGTGCAGGTACCCTTCCGCCAGCTGGATCTCGTCGCCCAGCCTCGCAAGGCGGTCGCCGGATTCGAGGCTGGCGCGGAACAGGTCGGCAAGATCCTCCACGGCGGTTTCGGCCTGCTCCGGGCGTGCGCGAATCATTGAAGCGATGGTGTTGAGGCTGTTGAACAGGAAGTGCGGGCGAATGCGCGCCTGCAGGGCCTGGACCCGGGCGGCGGAGGCTCCTTCGATGCGCCGCCGCCAGTCCTGCTGCAGGTAGAAGTAGCGCAGGGCCAGCGCGGAGACCAGTGCGGCAATACCCAGGCTGCGGAGGACAAAGCCGGCAGGGTCGTCACCGCGTTCGGTCAGGACCAGAGTCCATGCCAGCCAGGCGACGACCGTGGTGATGGCGAGCACCATCAGCCAGGCGATCACACCGGCCTTGTGCGGGCGCATGCCGGCAAGCCAGCTGCGGCTGAGGCAAAGGGCCACGGCGCAACCCAGGGCAATCCACTGGACGTAGAGGGTATACAGGCTCAGCGCATGCCAGCGATCGACGCCGGGCGGCTGGGCGAGAACGAGGACAAACACCAGCAGCTCGGCGATCACCACCACGGCCAGGATGGTGCGCAGGTTGCAGAAGTCGGGCAGGAAGCCGGTGTCAGCCGGCGTGTCAGTTCGTTGGTTGTTGTCCATGGCGCGCCGTTGGGCCGTTTGCCGTCCAGTGTGGTAGGTGACGAAGCGCGCGGCAAGCAGCGGGCGTGCCGGCGCTGATATACTCTGGGGCTTCGATCCGGGGCGTAGGACCCGCGTTTCCGGTGACGGACACGCTGTGGATACATCCCTGTACGCTCGTCTCCAGCCGTCCATGGCTGGAGACGGTCCGTCACCGGAAACGCGGGCCCCACGCGTGGCGCGTCAGCGATCGAACCTTCGCTCGACGCCCTCTACATCCACCGCCGACATCGGTTCTCCATCCATGAGCGATAACAACTCCAGCCAGCAACTCTGGACCGGCCGCTTCACAGAAGCGACCGACGCCTTCGTCGAGGCCTTCACCGCCTCGGAGCACTTCGACCGGCGGCTTTACCGGCAGGACATCCGCGGATCCATTGCCCACGCGCGCATGCTCGCCGCTGGTGACGTCCTCACTGAGACGGAGCGCGATGCCATCGTCCAGGGGCTGCAGGAGATCGAGGCGGAGATCGATCGCCGCGAGTTCCAGTGGTCACCGGCCCTGGAAGATGTGCACATGAACATCGAGAAGCGCCTCACCGATCGCATCGGCGAGGCGGGCAAGAAGCTGCACACGGGGCGCTCGCGCAACGACCAGATCGCCACCGACGTGCGGCTTTACCTGCGCGAGGCCATCGATGCCGTGTGCGCCGAGCTGATGCGCTTCCAGCGGGGGCTGGTGGAGCTGGCGGACCGCGAGGCGGACACGATCATGCCCGGCTTCACCCACCTGCAGGTGGCGCAGCCGCTGAGTTTCGGCCACCACCTGCTGGCCTGGTACGAGATGCTGGTGCGGGACCAGGAACGGATGGAGGACTGCCGCCGCCGGTTGAACGTGATGCCGCTGGGCGCGGCGGCGCTGGCGGGCACGAGTTACCCCATCGACCGCCACATGACCTGCGCGGAGCTCGGCTTCGACCGGCCCAGCGACAACTCACTGGATTCGGTCTCGGACCGGGACTTCGCCATGGAGTTCACGGCGGGGGCGGCCATCCTGCTCACCCATACCTCGCGCATGGCCGAGGAGATGATCCTTTGGACCTCGCCCATGTTCGACTTCGTCGATCTACCCGACCGGTTCTGCACCGGCTCCAGCATCATGCCGCAGAAGAAGAACCCGGACGTGGCGGAGATCGTGCGCGGCAAGACGGCGCGGGTGAACGGCCACCTGGTGGGCCTGCTCACCCTGATGAAATCCCAGCCGCTGGCCTACAACCGGGACAACCAGGAGGACAAGGAGCCGCTGTTCGACAC
>SKYZ01000303.1 GCA_007127625.1 Aquisalimonas sp.
ATGTAGTTGCCCTGGGGATAGACGAGAAACAGGCTCGGCGGTTCATCGCCGATCTGGCCACCGACAATGAAGGTGGCCTCCAGGGACACGCCCCCTGCGCTCTGGCCCTCGGGCCTGTGGCGCTGCTGGATCTGCTGGCTGACCTGGCCCACATGGTCGGCGGCCTGCGCCAGATGGTTCACCTCCTGCAGCGGGCCGCCCTGCTCCTTCTCCCGTTGCAGTTGCGTCACCACGGCCTGGGTGGTGGCGAGATTGCCAGCGCTGAGCACCACCAGCACCCGGTCCCCCTCCCAGATGAACGGATGCAGTTTGGGATAGGTATTGATGTGGTCCACGCCGGCGTTGGTGCGGGAATCCGCCGCGAACAGGAGACCGGCATCCACGGCCGCGGCAAGACAGTAAGTCATGGGAACCCCGTTACGATGGAATCTCTGCCCAGTGTGCGGACAGCCGAACCGGCCGCACAAGTGGCAGATTCAGAAGGAAACGGTGACGACGCCACGCAGGTCGGCGGGGCGACCGCCGGGTTCGCTGCTGGGCTCCGCCACCACCAGTTCGACGCCGGCATCCAGCCACGAGGTGATACTCACGCCGGCCTGCAGACCGGGGACAAGCTCCAGGCCACTGGCCTCGTCGGGCCCCCGGACCCGGGCCATGCCGATGCGCCCGCCCAGGTAGAACCGCGAACCGAAATAGCGGCTGAACCGGTAGAACACGCCGTTGCTGCGCACCCGCCGCGTCTCACCGGGTGCGATCTCGGGCCGCCGGTCGGACAGGGCATGCTCGAAGCCCAGCTCGAACAGCCAGTCGGCGCCGTCCGCTTCGGTAAGACGGGCCCGATAGGTGATCTGCACGGCGTTCACCGAGCCGGCATCACCGAGGCCCTCGTCGTCATCCTCGTACCACTGCACCCCGTGGGCGACCCCGACACCCCAGCGCACCTCAGCGTCGGACTCCGGCGGGTCCAGCTCCACGCGGGGCACCTGATCGGCGGCCAGCGGAGCGGCAAAGGCCGCCGCAGTCAGCAGGGCGATCCATCGGGACCATTTCAGGGCGGCGCAGCGCGTATTCATGCGCCGGGATTGTGTGCCAGCCCCGCGCCTGGAGCAAGCACCATCCGCAGTCGGATACGGACTCATCGTGTAGAATTCGGGCACTGGGCACCACACGGACAAGGACTCCCATGGCGAACTCTTCGAGCCCCTCCGCCGATCTGACCGCGCTACCCGAGTGGCAGGCGTTGCGCGAGCACGGCGAGGAACTGCGGAACCTGCGCATCCGCGACCTTTTCCGCGATGACCCCGGGCGCTTCCATCACTTCAGCGTCGAGCAGGGGCGGCTGCTGCTGGATTACTCCAAGAACCTCGTCACCACGGAGACCATGCAGCGTCTCCGGGCGCTGGCGGACAGGCGCGACCTGGCAGGCTGGATCGAGCGGCTGTTCGCCGGCGAGCCGGTGAACAGTACCGAAGACCGCGCAGCCATGCACATGGCCCTGCGCAACCGCGGCAACGGCGCCATGTATGTGGGCGGGCGCGATGTCATGCCGGACGTACAGCGGGAGCTCACCCGCATGCGGCTGTTCGTCAACCGCCTGCACCGGGGTGAATACCGGGGCTGCACCGGGCGCGTGATCACCGACGTGGTCAACATCGGCGTGGGCGGCTCGGACCTGGGCGCGGTGATGGCCACCGAGGCGCTGGCACCCTATCGCACCAACGCCATCCGCCTGCACTTCGTCAGCAGCATCGACGGCGTCCACGTCACCGATGTGCTGGAACGGGTCAACCCCAAGACCACGCTGTTCATCATCTCGTCAAAGTCCTTCACCACCCTGGACACCATGACCAATGCCCGCACGGCACTGGAGTGGTTCCGGCGCCAGGTGCCGGACGAGACGGCGATCCAGAACCACTTCCTGGGGGTATCGGCCAATGACGCCGCCATGGCGGCCTACGGCATTGCCGAAGAGAACCGGTTCCGGGTCTGGGACTGGGTGGGTGGACGCTACTCACTGACCTCGGCGGTGGGCCTGCCGCTGGCCATTGCCGTGGGCATGAAGCACTTCGAGGCCATGCTGGAGGGCTGCTACCGCATGGACCAGCATTTCCGCACCGCACCGTGGGCGGAGAACCTGCCGGTGATCCTCGGGCTGATGGGCGTGTGGTACATCAACTTCCTGGGGGCCTCGGGCCACGTGGTGCTGCCCTACGATCACCGTCTCAACCGTTTTCCCGCGTATCTCCAGCAACTGGAGATGGAAAGCAACGGCAAGTGCGTCACCCGTGACGGCGAGCGGGTGGACTACGATACCGGCGCCATCGTCTGGGGCGAGGTGGGCCCCAATGCCCAGCACTCCTTCTATCAGCTCCTGCACCAGGGCACGCGGCCGGTGATTGCGGATTTTCTGGCGCCGGCCCACGGCTCGGCGGAGTACCCGGAGCACCATGAGCTGGCACTGGCCAACTGCTTTGCCCAGACCCGGGCGCTAATGGAGGGGCAAAGCGCCGATCAGGCGCGGCAGGAGATGGCCGCCGCCGGCATGCCCGAGGACCAGATCGAGCAGGCCGTGCCGCACAAGGTCCATCCCGGCAATAAACCCAGCAATACCCTGTTGTTCCAGCGGCTGGACCCGGCCACTCTGGGGGAGCTGGTGGCGCTGTACGAGCACAAGGTGTTCGTGCAGAGCGTCATCTGGGACATCAACCCCTTCGACCAGTGGGGCGTGGAACTGGGCAAGAAGCTGGCCAAGGAGTTGCTGCCGGCCGTGACCGGTGAGCGGGATGCGGCGGATGCCGACCCCTCCACCCGCGGCCTGCTGGACTATCTGCACCGACACCGAGACCAGTGAACGAACGTTGCGTCACCAGCCGTGACGCCTTATGTTGCCGGGCATCAGCCCAATGGCACGTGAACCACGAAAGGACGCTTCCATGAGTCAACGCATCCGCAAGGTCGTCTTCCCCGTCGCCGGCCTCGGCACCCGCTTCCTGCCCGCCACCAAGGCCAGTCCCAAGGAGATGCTGCCGGTGGTGGACAAGCCGCTGATCCAGTACGCCGTGGAAGAGGCGGTCGCCGCCGGTGCCGACACCCTCATCTTCGTCACCGGTCGCACCAAGCGCGCCATCGAGGACCACTTCGACAAGGCCTACGAGCTGGAAGTGGAACTGCAGGCGAAGAACAAGCTGCGCATGCTGGAGCTTGTGCGCAGCACCGTGCCGGAGGGCATCCACTGCATCTATATCCGCCAGGGCGAGGCCCTGGGCCTGGGGCATGCGGTGCTGTGCGCCCAGCCCATCGTCGGCAACGACCCCTTCGGCGTGATCCTCGCCGACGATCTGATCGACGGCCACGGCGAGAAGGTGATGTCGCAGATGGTGCGGGAGTTCGACGACCACCAGTGCTCGCTGCTGGGCGTCGAACGGGTACCGAAGGAGGAGACCGGGAGCTACGGCGTGGTCAGCGCCCAGGACTTTGCCGACGGCATCTCTGCAGTGGACGCCATCGTCGAGAAACCGGATCCGGAGGAGGCGCCATCCGATCTGGCCGTGGTGGGACGCTACGTGTTCACGCCTGGCATTTTCGACCAACTGCGGGAGACCAGGCCCGACGCCAAGGGCGAGATCCAGCTCACCGACGCCATCTCCAGCCTGCTCGCCGACGAACGTGTCCTGGCCCACGAGTTCAAGGGCAAGCGCTACGACTGCGGCAGCAAGCTGGGCTACCTCAAGGCCACCGTGGAGTACGGGCTCCAGCATCCCGAACTGGGTGCGGCATTCGCCGAGTACCTGGGCTCGCGGCAGGGCTGACGCACTGCCGTCGCCGCGCTGCGAGGAACATCACGGACAATCGACAACTGCCGGCGCCATGCTCCGTCGGAAGGCAAACCAACTGACACGTAGTGTTTTCTGACGTGTCGGCGGTCGCGGGACCGCCAAGACATCGAGGGACCACAACCCCGGCAACGGAGGCCGAACACCGTGTACACGAGTATCGACGAGTTCCATCTCGGGCTGGTTGTCCTGTCCTACGTCATCGCCACCTTTGGCTCGCTGACCGGACTGCTGACCTCGCGCAACATCCCGCGGGGCGGGCGCCGCATCCATTACGGCTGGCTGCTGCTCTCGGCCTTCATGCTGGGCACCTACGCCATCTGGTCCATGCACTTCGTGGGCATGCTGGCCTATGATCCGGGCACCCCGATCACTTACGACACCCAGCTCACGGCCCTGTCGCTGCTGCTCCCCATCGTCATGATGGCCGGCGGGCTCTGGGCGGCCTACCGCTGGCGGCGCTCCCTGGTCGCACTCGCCGTGGCGGCGGTGATCATGGGCTGTGGCATCGCGGCCATGCACTACACCGGCATGGCCGCGATGCGCGTACAGGCGGACATGCACCACGCCACGGGGCCGGTGGTGACCTCGGTAATCATCGGCGTCGTGGCCTCCTTCGCGGCGCTGTACATCGTGCGTGAGTTCAAGGGTGTCCTGCGCTACGCCTGCGCACCGGTGATGGGACTGGCGGTGTGCTCACTGCACTACACCGGCATGGTGGGGCTGGTCCTGGAGCCCCGGGAGATGGACATCAACTACTTCGACGGTGCGGTGACCTCGCCGCAGATGCTGTTCCTGATTGCGGTGAGCATGACCTCGGCCGTGGTGCTCAGCGTCTACCTGTACTGGTGGCAGGAAGACCGCTGGCAGAGACAGGCCCGGCAGGGGCGCTGAACAGCGCCCGACGGGCACTTCAGATGACGGCCGCCGGGCTGTTCTGGCGGTGGAAACGGTGCATCAAGATACACCCTACGGGGCGCGGTCAAGGCCGGATCGGC
>SKYZ01000404.1 GCA_007127625.1 Aquisalimonas sp.
ATCGGCAATGACAACTGGATCATGGCCTACGTGCACATTGCCCACGACTGCAGGGTGGGTCACCGGATCGTGTTTGCCAACGGCGCCTCTCTGGCCGGGCACGTGGACGTGGGTGATGACGCCATCCTCGGTGGTTTCACGCTGGTTCACCAGTTCTGCAGCATCGGTGCGTACTGCTTCTCGTCCATGGGGAGCTGCATCAGGCAGGACGTGCCCCCGTTCGTGACCGTCGCCGGCAACCCCGCCACTCCTCATGGCGTGAACAGCGAGGGGCTGCGGCGCCAGGGCTTTGCCCGGCGCGATGTCAATGCCCTGCGGCGCGCGTACCGCATGCTCTACAAGTCCGGGTTGCGTCTGGAGCCGGCGTTGGAGCAGCTCGACGAGCTGGGCGCGTCCCATCCGCCGGTGGCCCGACTCGCCGCGTTCATTCGCGACAGCCGGCGCGGGATCGTGCGCTAAGGCCATGCGTGTCGGAATCGTTGCCGGCGAGATGTCCGGGGATTATCTGGGTGCCGGCCTGATGCGCGAGCTGCGGCGACTGTACCCCAAGGCCCGGTTCGAGGGCATTGGCGGGCGGCGCATGGAGGCGGAGGGCATGACCAGCCTCTACCCGCTGGAAGCGCTTTCCGTGATGGGACTGGTGGAAGTGCTGCGCCATCTGCCGAAACTGCTGCGCATTCGGCGTGCTCTGATCCAGCGTTTCCGCAGCGAGCCGCCGGACGTGTTCATCGGTATCGATGCACCCGATTTCAACCTGCGCCTGGAGCAGCGTCTGCGCGAAACGGGGGTGCCCACGGTGCATTACGTCAGCCCCACGGTCTGGGCGTGGCGCCAAGGGCGGATTCGTCAGATCGCCCGCTCCGTGGATCGCATGCTGTGTATCTTCCCCTTCGAGCGCGAATTCTTCCGCGACCATCAGGTGCCTGCCCGTTTTGTCGGCCACCCGCTGGCGGACGAAATTCCCATGAAGCCTGATCAGCAGGCTGCGCGTGCCGCCCTGGGTCTGCCTCAGGAGGTCTCTCTGGTGGCGGTCCTCCCCGGCAGTCGCATGAGCGAGGTGCGCCACCTCGGGCCGGCGTTTCTGGAGACCGTGGCCTGGCTGCATCGGCACCGTCCTGACGCGCACTTCGTGATTCCCTGTGCCACTGATCGGATTGCGGCACACATGCGGGACCTGGCGGCGGCGCGCAACGAAGGCATGCACGTCACCCTGGTGGATGGCCGCTCGCGGGAATGCCTGGCAGCGGCCAACGCGGCCCTGCTAGCTTCCGGCACGGCGAGCCTGGAGGCCATGCTGCACAAGTGTCCCATGGTGGTGGCCTACAAGGTATCGACCATCACCGGCTGGTTGGCCCGGCGGCTGATCAAGGTGCCGCATTTCGCCATGCCCAATCTTATCGCCCAGCGGCGACTGGTGGCCGAGTTCGCTCAGGAGGCGGCGATTCCGGGCAACCTCGGGCCCGCAGTGCTGGATCTTCTGGATGATCCGGACCAGCGCAAGGCGCTGGTGCTGGAATTCCAGCAACTGCACCGGGAGCTGCGGCAGGACGCCAGTGTTCAGGCGGCGGCAGCCGTTGCGGAGTTGCTTCAGGATACAGGCCATCGGCCGATGGCCAATGGGCAGGTGGCGGGATGAGGCAGGAAACCGGCGGCACCGGTGGCAATGGCGGCGCGGAGCCAAGGCTGATCGCCGGTGTCGACGAGGCGGGTCGCGGACCACTGGCGGGCCCGGTGGTGGTGGCCGCGGTGATTCTTGACCCGGAGCGGCCGGTTCCCGGCATCAACGACTCCAAGCGCCTCACCGCGCGGCGCCGCGAGGCGTTGGCAGCTGTCATTCGCGAGCGTGCCGCCGCCTGGGCCATCATCCATGCGGAACCCGAGGAAATCGACGCCCTCAACATCTTTCAGGCCACCATGCAGGCCATGCAGCGGGCGGTGGTCTGTCTGCCGCTGCCGGCCCAGCGGGTGCTGGTGGATGGCAATTACTGCCCCGCCATGCCCTGTGCGGCCGAGGCGCTGGTGGGCGGGGACGGATTGGAGCCCGCCATCGGAGCGGCGTCCATTCTTGCCAAGGTGGAGCGGGACCGGATCATGGTGGAACTGGATGCCCGCTGGCCCGGCTACGGTTTCGCGCGCCACAAGGGCTATCCGACCCCAGAGCACATGGAGGCGCTGAAGCGGCTGGGTGCCACGGCCGTTCACCGCCGCTCGTTCGCGCCGGTGAAGCAGGCCCTGCACGACCCGGGCGAGCCCGGCGAACTGCCGTTCTGAGCCGCCTGCGGGACACCAGTTCCGGGACAGGACACTAGGCGTCGACGGCGTGCCGGATGGTCTCGGTGACCCGCAGGATCTGCTGGTCCGTGAGCTCTGGATAGATGGGAAGCGACAGGCAGTACTCCGCGATTTTCTCCGCAATCGGGAGTTGCACGCCTGCATACTCGTCGCGGAACACCGGCTGGCGGTGCAGCGGCACGGGGTAATAGACGGCGCAGCCGATGTCCGCGCTCCTCAGCGCGCTCATGATCTGCTCGCGACGCTCGGCAAGTATCGTGTACTGGTGGTAGACGTGGCGGCCACGGCCGTCAACGTAGGGGATGGTGACACCCGGCACTCCCCCCAGACGTTCGTTGTAGCTTTCGGCGACCCGGCGCCGGCAGGCGTTGTACTGACCGATGCGGCGCAGCTTGGCCCGCAGGATCATCGCCTGCACTTCGTCCAGGCGGCTGTTGTAGCCGATTACGTGATGATGATAGCGCTCGCGGCTGCCGTGATTGCGCAACACCCGCAGTTCCTCCGCCACGGAGGCGTCGTTGGTGGTCACCATGCCGGCATCGCCGTAGGCGCCGAGGTTCTTGCTGGGGAAGAAGCTGAATGCCCCGGCGGCGCCGAAGGTGCCGGTCCGTTGGTCGTCGACGACGGCACCGAAGGATTGCGCGCAGTCTTCCACCACCAGAACGCCGTGCCGCTCCGCCAGGGTCATCAGCGCCGGCATGTCCACCGGCTGTCCGAACAGGTGCACGGGGAGAATGGCCCGTGTCTTCGGACCGATGGCGTTCGCCACCTGATCCAGGTCCAGGTTGAAGGTGCGTCCGTCGATGTCCACGAACACCGGGGTCGCGCCCACGTACCGAATGGCCTCGGCGGTGGCAATGAACGTGAACGGTGAGGTGACGACCTCATCGCCGGGGCCCACGCCCAGCGCGGCCAGTGCCAGGTGCAGTGCGTCGGTGCCGGAATTGCAGGCAACCGCGTGCCCGGCACCCAGGTAGCTGGCCACTTCCTCTTCCAGGCTCTGCACGTTCGGGCCGAGGATGAACTGGGCGCTGTCCAGGACCTGGCTGAAACCCTCCTCGATTTCCTCGCGCAGATCGGCGTACTGGGCCTTGAGGTCGACCATGGGGATCATCGGCACGCGATTCCTCTGACTGGGTGACTGGATTCGGGGTTACTGGAGCGGCTGGTCCGGCAGGGGATTGTCGCGTAACTGCCGGGTGATTTCGATGGCGGTGGCCAGGGCCTGGCGGCCGTCGGCGCCGGTCACCAGTGGCGCACGGCCGCTGCGGATGCATCCGACGAACGAGGTGATTTCGGCGCGCAGTGCATCACCGTCCTCGAAGCGATGCTGCTCGCTGCGGATGTCCTCCATGGCCGGGGCGTCGCGGTTGCTGTTCACTCGCGAACGGATATCCAGGCTGCGTTGCTGGAAGTCCAGGGCGATGTAACTGTTGCGCTGGAACAGCCGCATCTTGCGCTCGGCCTTGAGGCTCACGCGGCTGGCGGTGACATTGGCCACGCAGCCGTTGGCAAACTGGATGCGGGCGTTGGCGATGTCAATGTCGGATGAGATTACAGGGGCGCCGTTGGCGTCGATGCGGGTCACGGGCTGATCCACCAGTTTCAGGATGATGTCGATGTCGTGGATCATCAGGTCCAGGACCACGCTGACGTCCGCGCCCCGGGGGTTGAACGAGGCCAGGCGCTGGGACTCGATGAACATGGGTGTGCCCACCATGTCGGCCACCGCCCGCACCGCCGCATTGAAGCGCTCCAGATGCCCCACCTGAAGCACCAGCCCGCGCTGGCCGGCGAGGCGGATCAGGTCATCCGCTTCCTCCAGGGTGGTCGTGACGGGTTTCTCGACCAGCACGTGGATGCCCCTGCGCAGGCACTCCGCTGCCACCCGGTGGTGAAAGCGGGTGGGAACCACGATGCTCACGGCATCCACCTGATCCAGCAGCTCCAGGTAGTCGGTGAACGCCCGGGTGCCCACCTCGTCGGCCACTGTCCCGGCCCGCTCGGAGTCCGCGTCCACCACCCCCACCAGGTCAACGTCCTCAAGTGCAGCGTACTTCTGGGCGTGGAAACGGCCCAGGTAGCCGACCCCGATAACGCCGGCGCGGAGCGTGCTCATCGCGTGATTCCTCGTTTCGATGACTGGATGAACCCGATCAGGTGCCGGACATGCGGCGTCTGCAGGGCGCCGTCGTCCTGCAGACGCGTCAGCGCCTCTTCCAGGCGCAGGCCGGACTTGAACAGCACCCGGTAGGCACTGCGCAGGGCCTGCTGCTCGTCGCCGGTCAGGCCGGCGCGCTTGAGGCCGCGCCGGTTGAGCCCGAACAGTCGCGCATGATTGCCGGAGGCCATGGTATACGGGGGAATGTCCATGGGCGCCATGGTTCCCCCGCCCAGCATGGCGTACTCCCCGATGCGCGCGAACTGGTGGATGGCACACAGGCCTGCGATGTTGACGCGATCCTCGACGGTGACGTGGCCGGCCAGGGTGGCGCCGTTGGCCAGGATCACATGGTTGCCGACAATGCAGTCGTG
>SKYZ01000183.1 GCA_007127625.1 Aquisalimonas sp.
AGGTCGATGAATATCCGTCCTTTGCATGATCGCGTGATCATCAAGCGTATGGAAGAAGAGCGCACCACGCCGGGTGGCATCGTGATCCCCGATAGCGCCGCCGAGAAGCCCATCAAGGGCGAAGTCGTGGCCGTCGGCAAGGGCAAGGCCCAGGATAACGGCGAGATCCGCCCGCTGGACGTGAAGGTCGGTGACAAGGTGCTGTTCGGCAAGTACGCCGGCACCGAGGTCAAGGTCGAGGGTGAGGACCTGCTGGTCATGCGTGAAGAAGACGTCATGGCCGTGATCGAGGGCTGAGGCGAGACGCCGCCACCCGTACTTCCGGATAACGCAGCGCAAGAGGAATAACGAACCATGGCAGCAAAAGACATTCGTTTCGGTGACGACGCGCGGCAGCGCATGATGCACGGCGTGACCACCCTGGCCAACGCCGTCAAGGTCACCCTGGGCCCGCGTGGACGCAACGCGGTGCTGGACAAGAGCTTCGGCTCCCCCACCGTGACCAAGGACGGCGTGTCCGTGGCCAAGGAGATCGAACTCAAGGACAAGTTCGAGAACATGGGCGCCCAGATGGTCAAAGAGGTCGCCTCGCAGACGTCCGACGTCGCCGGTGACGGCACCACCACCGCCACCGTGCTGGCCCACGCCATCCTGCGCGAAGGCATGAAGGCGGTTGCCGCCGGAATGAACCCGATGGATCTCAAGCGCGGCGTGGACAAGGCCGTGACTGCGGCCACCGCGGAGCTGCGCAACCTCTCCAAGCCGTGTGAGGACCGCAAGGCCATCGCCCAGGTGGGCACCATCTCCGCCAACTCCGACTCCGCCATTGGCGAGATCATCGCCGAGGCCATGGAGAAGGTCGGCAAGGAAGGCGTCATCACCGTTGAGGAGGGCTCCGGCCTGGAGAACGAGCTCGATGTCGTCGAGGGCATGGAGTTCGATCGCGGCTACCTCTCCCCGTACTTCATCAACAACCAGCAGAGCATGAGTGCCGAGCTGGATGATCCCTACATCCTGCTCTGCGACAAGAAGATCTCCAACATCCGCGAACTGTTGCCGGTGCTGGAGAACGTCGCCAAGGCCAGCCGTCCGCTGCTGATCGTGGCCGAGGACATCGAGGGCGAGGCCCTGGCCACCCTGGTGGTCAACAGCCTGCGCGGCATCGTCAAGGTCGCCGCAGTGAAGGCCCCCGGCTTCGGTGACCGCCGCAAGGCCATGCTGCAGGACATCGCCGTCCTCACCGGCGGCACGGTGATCTCCGAGGAAGTCGGCCTGAGCCTGGAGAAGGCCACACTGGACGACCTCGGCTCCGCCAAGCGGGCCAACGTCACCAAGGAAAGCACCACCATCGTCGACGGCTCCGGCCGCAACGAGGACATCAAGTCCCGTGTCGACCAGATCCGTGCCCAGATCGAAGACGCGAGCTCCGACTACGATCGCGAGAAGCTCCAGGAGCGCGTGGCCAAGCTGGCCGGTGGTGTGGCCGTGATCAAGGTTGGTGCCGCCTCCGAGACCGAGATGAAGGAGAAGAAGGCCCGCGTCGAGGACGCCCTGCACGCCACCCGCGCCGCGGTGGAAGAGGGCATCGTCCCCGGTGGCGGTGTCGCCCTGATCCGTACCATCAAGGCGCTGGAAAGCCTGAAGGGTGACAATGCCGATCAGAACACCGGCATCAGCATCGTTCGCCGTGCCATTGAGGAGCCCATGCGTCAGATCGTCGGCAACGCCGGCATCGACGGCGCCGTGGTGCTGCACAAGATCCTCGAGAAGGAAGGCAACTTCGGCTACAACGCGCAGACCGACGAATACGGTGACATGATCGAGTTCGGCATCCTCGATCCCACCAAGGTCACGCGTACGGCGTTGCAGAACGCCGCGTCCGTGTCCGCTCTGATGATCACCACCGAGTGCATGATCGCCGAGCACCCCGAGGAAGATAAGGGTGGCGGCGACGACATGGGTGGCATGGGCGGAATGGGTGGCATGGGAGGCATGGGCGGCATGATGTAAGCCGCTCGGCGCCCAGCGCCTGTTACCCTGAAAAGCCCCGCTCCGGCGGGGCTTTTTTTGTGAGCACGCCACCCGCTGCCGTGCAGGTGACTGGATTCCTCCCCCGTCGCCTGAGTAGCATCGACGACACACCCGAGACTCCGGAGCCCGCCCGTGAGCCAGACCCGCGAACTCATCGACCGCGCCATGTCCCGCCTGCCGCAGAACCTGCGCAACCAGGTCGCCGAGTGGCTGGCGGATTATCAGGACGTGGGCGAGCTGCCGGACTCCGACCTGGCGCTGCAGTCCCTGCCCACCGTCTGGGCCTGCAGTCCGTTCGTGGCCGGGGCCTGCATGCGCGACCCCGACATGCTGGCGGATCTGGTCGCTACGGGGGATCTGGAACGCCACTACGACGATGGCGAGTATGCCGCGCGCCTGGCCGGGCAGCTCCGTGATGTTGCCGATGAAGATGCGCTGAACAGCGCCCTGCGCCGGTTCCGTCGCCGGGAGATGGTGCGCATCGCCTGGCGTGACCTGGCGGGCTGGGCCGGAGTGCAGGAGACCCTGCGCGAGCTGTCCGATCATGCCGATGCCTGCATCGACGGTGCGCTGGCGTGGCATCGGGCCCGGCTGGATGAGCGGTACGGAACGCCGCGGGATGCCAGTGGTGAGCCCGTGGGCTTCTACGTGCTGGGCATGGGCAAGCTGGGTGGCCGCGAGCTGAACTACTCCTCCGACATCGATCTCATCTTCGGCTTCACCGAGCCCGGCGAGACGGATGGCGAGCGCAAGGCGCTGGACAATCAGCAGTTCTTTACCCGTCTGGGGCAGAAGCTGATCAATTCCCTCAATGCCCGGATGGTGGACGGCTTCGTCTTCCGCGTGGACATGCGCCTGCGCCCCTATGGCGATTCCGGGCCGCTGGTGATGCACAGCGATCAGCTGGAGACCTATTACGAGTCCCAGGGCCGGGAATGGGAACGTTACGCCATGATCAAGGCCCGCATCGTCGGTGGCGACCGGGAGGCGGGCGACGCCCTGCTCAACGCCCTGCGGCCGTTCGTCTACCGCCGCTACCTGGACTATGGCGCCCTGGAGTCCCTGCGCGAGATGAAGGCCATGATCGCCGCCGAGGTCAAGCGCAGGCGCCTGGAGCACAACATCAAGCTCGGCGCCGGCGGCATCCGTGAGGTGGAATTCGTCGGCCAGGCCTTCCAGCTCATCCGTGGCGGCCGCGAGCGCGGCCTGCAGGAGCGCAGCATCATCCGCGTGCTGGAATACCTCGGGCAGCACAACGAACTGCCCGGCTTTGCCGTGCGCGAGCTGCTGGAGGGGTACGAGTTCCTGCGGCGCACGGAGAATCGTCTGCAGGCCATTAACGACAAACAGACCCATGATCTGCCGGAGGAGTCGCTGGAACAGCAGCGCATCGCCTACGGCATGGGTTTCGACCACTGGGAGAGCTTCAAGGAGCGCCTCGATACCGTGCGCCGGCACGTCCACGACCACTTCGAGCAGGTGTTCGCAGCCCCGCAGGCCGAGCATGAAGGCGGAGGTGCGGAAGACGACGCGGATATCGGCGACGTCTGGAATCAGGAGGTGACCGGCGAGCGCGCTGCGCAGTTGCTGAAGGCGAACGGCTTCGAGCACCCCACGGAGTCCCTGCAGCGCCTGGAGGCGTTTCGCAACGGCTCCCATTGCCGCGCCCTCACGGAAACCGGCCGCGGCCGGCTGGACCGTCTGATGCCCCTGTTGCTCGGTGCCACGGCTGCCGCCGAGGGGCCGGATGCCACCCTGGCACGGGTGCTGGATCTTCTGGAGGCCATCGTCCGCCGCACCGCCTATCTGGCCCTGCTGGTGGAGCACCCCATGGCGCTCTCCCAGCTGGTGAAGCTGTGTTCCGCCAGCCCCTGGATCGCGCGGCATCTGGCCCGTTATCCGATGCTGCTGGATGAGCTGCTTGACCCCCGCACGCTCTATGCGCCGCTGCGCCGCCAGGCGCTGGCACAGGAGCTGCGCGACCGTCTGGATGCCTATCCCGGTGAGGATCTGGAGCAACGCATGGAGGTGCTGCGGCAGTTCAAGCAGGCGAACACCCTGCGGGTCGCGGCTTCGGACGTGGCCGGTGTGACACCGCTGATGGTGGTCAGCGATTACCTGGTGGACATCGCCGAAGTCGTGCTCAACGAAGTCCTGGATCTCGCCTGGAGTCACCTGGAAACGCGGCACGGCAGGCCCACCTGTGTCGTGGACGAGGAAACGCAGCAACCAGGGTTCGCCATCATTGCCTACGGCAAGCTGGGCGGGCTGGAACTGGGGTACGGGTCCGACCTGGACCTGGTGTTCGTCCATGACAGCCGCGGCGAGCAGCAGGTCACCGACGGCGAACGCCAGGTGGACAACAACGTCTTCTTCATGCGGCTCGCCCAGCGGATCATCCACATCCTCGGCGCAACCATGGCCGGTGGAGTGCTCTACGAGGTAGACACCCGCCTGCGGCCCAGCGGTCGGGCCGGACTGCTGGCCACCAGCCTGGATGCCTATCATGAATACCAGCGGGAGCACGCCTGGACCTGGGAGCACCAGGCCCTGGTGCGGGCGCGGTTCGTGGCCGGTTCCCAGTCCCTGGGCGACGGGTTCGACAGCATTCGCCGCGAGGTGCTCACCCGCGAGCGCGATCCGGACACCCTGCGCCGTGAAGTGGGCGACATGCGCGAGCGCATGCGCGAGCAGAAGGGCAGCAAGAACGCGGCCGAGTTCAACATCAAGCAGGACCGGGGCGGTATCGCGGATATCGAATTTATGGTGCAATATGGCGTCCTGTCAGGGGC
>SKYZ01000049.1 GCA_007127625.1 Aquisalimonas sp.
GCCTTGAGCCGGTCCGCCATGGCGATGATCGGCGTGATGCCGATGCCGCCGGCGATGAGTATGTATCCCGCGGCGCTCTCGTCGAGCCGGAAATGGTTGCGTGGCCCCCGGATGCGGAGTTGCGCCCCTTGCGCCACGTGGTCGTGGATGTAGGCCGAGCCGCCGCGCCCGTCCTTTTCACGGAGTACGGCGAGTTGCAGCCGGTACGGGTCATCCGGGTCGCCGCACAGGGAATACTTGCGGACGTACTCGCCCACCAGGAGATCAATGTGCGCCCCCGGGGTCCAGCCGGGCAGCCGGCGGCCGCGGACGTCCTGCAGGGTCAGCTGCAGAACGCCGTCGGCCACGGGTTCCGCCGCCGTTACCCGCACCTGGCGGGCGATATCCTGCTTGGACGGCGCGCCGATGGGGAAATCGACCCGGCGTTCCAGGATGCCCGGGTCGCGCCGCTCCGGGTTCTGCTCCGGATCCCACTGAACCCGAAGGTGCTCCGGTCCACGGAAGGATGTGTTGGGAACGAACGTGAACTCCTGCTCCGGCACCAGCTCCATGTGGGGCAGGCGCTTGGTGAACTCCTCCAGGAAGATACGCATCTCCATGCGCGCCAGGTTCTTGCCCAGGCACTGGTGGCTGCCGTAGCCGAAGGTCAGGTGGTCGGCGGTGTTGTCCCGGTAGATGTCGAGCTCGTCGGGGTTCTCGAAGTGGCGCTCGTCATGGTTGGCCGAGGCGCTGACGATCAGCAGCTTGGCGCCCTCGGGGATCTCTACCCCGCCGACGGTGGTGTCTTGCATGGCGATACGGCGCCAGGCCACCACCGAGCCGGAGTAGCGCAGGCACTCCTCGGCCGCATTCGGGATGAGCGACGGGTCCTCGCAGATTTCCTCCCAAGCCTCGCGGTTGTCCAGGAGCAGCCGGAGGGCGTTGGCGATGGCGTGGGCCGTGGTTTCGTGTGCGGCCACGATGCCGGCCATCATCATGGAGTGCAGGTAGGAGTCCGTGACCACCTCGGGCAGTTCCTCCTGGCGACGGATGGCGTAGCGCATCCAGCCGTGTCCCGACGGATCCTGGCGCATCTTCTCCAGTACCTCCCCCGCGTACTGCCAGAACTTGCCGACGGTCTCGGCCACCTGGACCTGCTCTTCGGGCGAGGGACGGCCCCAGGTGTTGACCGTGTGGGCAATGGAGTACTCCCGGAGCGTGTCCATGTCGTCCTCGGGGATGCCCAGGAAATGCAGGGCCACCGTGAGCGGGATCTCCCAGAGCATCTCATCGACCAGGTCCGCCTCGCCCTTGTCGATGAAACGGTCCACGTACTCCCGGGTCAGGCGCCTGACCATGGGCTCGTGCTCCGCCAGCGCCTCGGGTTCGAAGGAGGCCATCAGGGCGCGCCGCCGCTCCATGTGGACGGGTTCGTCCTCGTTCACGAGTGTGCGGTTCAGCGCGAAGTTGTACCGCTTCAGGGTGTCTTCCGCCTCCTGGCACACCGGCGTGATCTTCTCCAGGGCGATGGCGGGGGAGAACACCTTGTTATCCCTGAACACGTGCTTGACGTCGTCGTACCGGCTGACCACCCAGTAGCCGAGCTTGGGGCTGTAGAACACCGGTTCCTCGTTGCGGGACCAGCGCAGCGCCTCGGCGGGGTCCACCTGATACGGGGCGTCGAAGGGGTCGAACTCGGCCGCCCTGGGTGACACCGGGCAACCCGTCGGGGAGACGGCTTCGGAGAACGGGCAGCGCTGGGCGGGTATCCCTGCCTTGGTGTCCGTGCTCATGCTTCACCTCCGGTTGTCTGTTTTTACTAATAACGCACATTATGTAACGATATGCGTCTATGACGGCAAAGGTAGGCCAGCGGATGATGGCCGTCAACCGCCAACGGGAGGCAGGGAGCACATGACAACGCTGCAGACACTGGATCGCGGATTGGTGGCGCTGGAGCTGATCGCCCGGCACACCGGCGAGCTGTCGGTGGCGGATCTCGCATCCCATCTGGACGTCCACCGCGCCATCGCCTATCGCCTCGTTGCGACCCTCGAGGGGCACGGCCTCGTCAGCCGTGCGGCCGACGGCAACCTGTGCCTGGGCGCCGCGGTGGCAAAGCTCGCCTCGCGGTTCGAGCCGCAACTCCGCGCCGTGGCGCGGCCCCTGTTGCAGCGGCTCGCCGAGCGGGCACGGGCCACGGCATTCATCTCCGTGGCCCAGGGCGAGGAGTGTGTGGTGGTGCTGGTGGTCGAACCGGAGGCCGGTCTGCTGCGGGTCGGTTACCGGGTGGGCAGCCGTCATCCCTTGACGCGGGGTGCCGCGGGCATCGCGATCCTCGCTGCCCGCGAGCCGGCGCCCGACGAACCCGAGGCGGTCACCGAGGCGCGGCGGGCAGGGTACAGCCTGACCCGCGGCCAGTTGCAGGAGGGTGCGGTGGGCGTTGCCAGTCCACTGGCGAGGGCAGGGTCGGCGGCGACCCTGGAGGCCTGTGTGGGGGTGGTGGCCATGAACGACCTGAATACCGAGGTGGCCATCGATGCCGTCAAGGAGACAGCGGGGGTGATCGCCCAGCGTTTGGGGCTTGCAGACACTTTGCAGATTGGTACTCCCTGAAGGAGAGCACCCGGGTGGCGAGTGCCGGACACTGCCACCCGGGGCCTTGCCTCAGTTGTCGACGATGTTGTCGTGCACGTCGGGATCACCCTCCAGTTCGTTGAGCAGTTCCTCATACTTGTCCATGGCGGCCGCGCCATCGACGCCCATCTCCTCCGCCTGGGCCTTCCACTCTTCTTCCAGGTCCGCCGACACGCGACGGACGGCCTCGACGAAATCGTCCGGGGCGTCGGTGACGGTGTTCCCCTGTTCCTGGCCGAACTCGATGCCCCGTTCGTCCTCGATATCCATCATGTGGCCGAACAGCCGCGACAGTTTTTCGCCGGACACGGACTCGATGGCGTCCTGGTCTTCCTCGCTCAGGCCCTCCCAGGTGCCCTGATTCATGAGAATGGAAAAGCTGCCACGGTAGAGCCCGCCAGGAAGCTGCAGGGTGTAGGGTGCAACCTCGGCAACCCGGAAGCTCCGCAGGGCCTCGGCGTTGAGCAGGATGCCGTCGATGACGCCTTGGGATGCTGCCTCGTAGACCTCGGTGGGTGGCAGGTTGACGCCTTCGATGCCCAGCCCGTCGATGATGTCGCTCATCACGCCGCCGCCGACGCGGATCCGTTTGCCCTGCAGGTCGTCCAGGGTTTCCGCCTGCTCGACGGTGTAGATGTAGCCGGGGCCGTGCATGCCCAGGCCCAGCAGCTTGAGGCCTCGGTGCTCCCCGGCTTGGTGCAGATATTCGTGATGGGTGCGCCAGTAGGCGGCGGCTGCGACCTCCGAGGAGACGTCCTCGAAATAGGGGAACTCGGGCATCTTGGTGAGCGTGAACCGGCCCGGGGTCAGCCCGTGGAAGATCCACGTCACATCGGCGACGCCGTCATGCACCACGTCCATCTGCGCCGGCGGCGCGGCCATGTCATAAAGCACCTCGATGGTCACGCGGCCGTCGGTGGCCTCCTCCACCCACTGCCGCCATGTGGGCCAGACAATGCTGTTGACGCCGTGCTCCGGCGAGCTCCAGGAGCTCACGGTCAGGGTCGTCTCCGGTTCGGCGCTTGCCTGTCCGACGGTCAGCGCCAGGCCGATGAGGCCCGAAGTCATACCTGCGATGCATCTTTTCATTGCTTTCTCCTCCACACGGTGTTTCGAGACCCGGCGCGGCGCGGGTCAGTACAAGAGGTTTGGCAGGAACATGGCGACGCCGGGGACGGCCAGCACGATCAGGACGCGGGTGATGCCCGCCACCCAGAACGGCGTGACCCCCCGGAACATGGTGCTTGTCGGGACGTCCGGCAAGACGGCCCTGAGTACGAAGATGTTCATCCCCACCGGCGGCGTGATCAGGCTGATCTCGATGACGATGACAACCAGTATCCCGAACCAGACCAGGTCCAGCCCCAGCCCGGCGACCACGGGATAGAATACCGGCACGGTCAGCATGAGCATGGACATGCTCTCGAAGACGCAGCCCAGCAGGATGTAGATGCCGATGATCGCCAGGACCACCATCCAGGGTTCCACGTCCAGTCCGCTGACGAAGGCCAGCAGTTCGCTGGGTAGCCCGGCGCGGTTGATGAAGTTGGCGAAGATCAGCGCGCTCAGGACCACGGCGAAAAGCATGGCCGTCATTCGCACCGTGTCCACGAGCACGTCATAGAGCACGCGGAAGGTCAGCGCCCGGCGCATCAGGGCGATGACGAATGCCCCGGCCGCGCCCACGCCGGCCGCCTCGGTGGGCGTGAACACGCCGATGTAGATGCCGCCGATGACCAGCACGAACAGGGCGATGGTGTCTCCCACGGAACCGAGGGCCCGCACCCGTTCCCGCCAGGGGGTGTAATCGCCCCGGGGGCCTGCGTCCGGGTCACGGTACACCACCCACTTGACTGCCAGTATGTAGAGCACCACGCCGAGAATGCCGGGGATGAAGCCCGCTGCGAACAGCGCCCGGATACTGGTTTCGGTGATGATCCCGTAGACCACCAGCATCACGCTCGGTGGAATCAGGATGCCGAGCGTCGCACCGGCCGCGATGGAGGCGGACCCCAGGGAGTCCTTGTACCCGTACTTGCGCATCTGCGGCATGGCCACCTTGGCCATGGTCGCAGCGGTGGCGAGGCTGGAGCCGCAGATGGCGCTGAAGCCGCCGGACGCGACAATGGTGGCCATGGATTGCCCGCCTTTGCGGTGCCCCAGGAACGCATGGGAGGCCCGGAACACCGCGTCCGAGA
>SKYZ01000479.1 GCA_007127625.1 Aquisalimonas sp.
CCGCCTTCGGCGATCCGCGCGGCCGCCTGCTGGTGGTCGGGCTCGCCCCGGGCATGCACGGCGCCAACCGCACTGGACGGCCGTTCACCGGCGATCACGCCGGCATTCTGCTGTACCGCACTCTCCACGAATTCGGCTTTGCCAACCAGCCCAACGGTGATGATCCGGCGGACGGCCTCACACTCCAGGACGCACGGATCATCAACGCGGTACGCTGCCTGCCGCCACAGAACAAGCCCACCGGCGAGGAAGTGCGCCAGTGCAACGGCTTCCTCCGGCACGACCTGGATGCCGCCCCGGCGGGCGCGGTGGTGATCAGCCTTGGGCAGGTCGCTCATCAGGCGGTGGTGCGCGCCAGGGGGCTTCGGCAGCGGGACTACCCGTTCGGCCATGGCCGCGATTACGAGCTCTCCCGGGGCCGCCGGCTCATTGCCAGTTACCACTGCAGCCGTTACAACACCCAGACACGACGGCTGACCCCGGACATGTTCCGGGCCGTGTTCGCCCGGGCACGTGCGCATCTCGACAACGCAACCCACGAAACCGCATGAGCGAATCGTCCTTCGATGCCCAGACTCTGGTGCGCTCGCTGCCGGAGCAGCCCGGCGTCTACCGGATGCTCGACAGCGACGGCCACGTTATCTATGTGGGCAAGGCCCGCAAGCTGCGCCGACGTGTGGCCAGCTATTTCAACGCCTCGGTGAAGAACCCGCGCACCCGGGCACTGGTCGCGCAGGTGGCGGACATCACCTTTACGGTAACGCACACCGAAGCCGAGGCGCTGATTCTCGAGAACAACCTCATCAAGGAGTACAGCCCCCGCTACAATGTGCTCCTGCGGGACGACAAGAGTTACCCATACATCTATCTCTCGGCCCAGCAGCAGTTTCCGCGGCTGGGGTTCCACCGCGGTGCCCGTCGCACACCCGGGCGCTACTTCGGTCCGTTCCCCAGCGCCGGCGCCGTGCGCGACACCCTCAGTCACCTGCAGAAGGTGTTCCCCGTGCGCCAGTGCGAGGACACGTTCTTCGCCAACCGGTCGCGGCCCTGCCTGCAGTACCAGATCAAACGCTGCACCGCCCCCTGCGTCGGCTATATCTCGCCCGAGGAGTACGGCCGCGACGTCGAGCATGCAGTGATGTTCCTGGAGGGCAAGAGCGGTGAGGTCATCGACCGGCTGGTGGCGCAGATGGAGGCGGCCTCGGAGGCCCTGGATTTCGAAGCTGCAGCGCGGCTGCGGGACCGCATCGCCACCCTGCGCCGGATCCAGGAGAAGCAGGCCATCACCGGCGAGAAGGGGGATCTGGACGTGGTCGCCGGCGTTACCGAGGCGGGGGTGACCTGCATTCAGGTCTTCGTGATCCGCAACGGCCAGAATCTCGGCAACAAGAGCTTCTTCCCGCGGGCGCCCGACGCCACGGGTACCGGCGACGTCCTGGCCGCATTCATGGCGCGATACTATCTCGGGCGGGACACGCCGAAGGAGATTGTGGTGAACATGGACGTACCCGAGCGGAACGTGCTCGAGGCGGCCCTGGGGCAGGACGCCGGGCACGTGGTGCATATCCGCCATCGTGTGCGCTCGGAGCGCAGGCGCTGGGTGGAGATGGCGGTGAACAACGCCCGCAGCGCACTGCAGAGCCGCGCGGCCCAGCAGGCGGGGCAGGGCCGGCGCATGGAAGCACTGCAGCAGGCCCTGGACCTGGAGGCACTGCCCGAGCGCCTGGAGTGTTTCGACATCTCCCACACCGGCGGTGAGGCCACCGTTGCCTCCTGCGTGGTTTTCGATGCCGAAGGACCGGTGAAGTCCGACTACCGTCGCTTCAACATCGCCGACATCGAACCCGGCGACGACTATGCCGCCATGCGCCAGGCACTGGAACGGCGCTATCTGCGCCTCAAACGGGGCGAGGGCGTGCTGCCCGACCTTCTGATCATCGATGGCGGGCAGGGACAGGTGCGCCAGGCGATGGATGTACTGGAAGAACTACAGGTCGATGGCGTGACCGTGCTCGGCCTTTCCAAGGGTCCGGACCGGCGCCCGGGTGAGGAGAAACTCTATCTCCCCGAACGTGACGAAACAGTTATACTGCCGCCGGATTCCGCGGCTCTGCATCTGTTGCAGCAGATCCGCGACGAGGCGCACCGGTTCGCCATTACCGGCCACCGGACACGCCGCGGCAAGGCGCGGCAGCGCTCGCAGCTGGACGATGTACCCGGCCTGGGGCCGAAACGCCGTCAGAACATCCTCAAGCAGTTCGGCGGCCTCAAGGCGGTATCCCGCGCCGGTGTTGACGATCTTGCGCGGGTCCCGGGCATCAGCCGGGAGCTCGCACAACGGGTGTACGACACGTTCCACGGAGATGCGAAGGACTGACTGCCCATGCAGCTGAATCTGCCCAACAGCCTGACCCTGGCGCGCATCATCATGATCCCGATCTTCGGGCTGGTGTTCTTCCTGCCCGTGGAGTGGGCGGGCCCGGTGGCCGCCCTGGTGTTTGCCCTGGCCGCCGTCACGGATTGGCTGGACGGCTACCTGGCGAGGCGGTGGGAACAAACTTCGGCATTCGGGGCCTTCCTGGACCCGGTTGCCGACAAGCTCATGGTCGCGGTGGCCCTGGTGGCGCTGGTGGCGGTTAACCCGTCGCCGTGGTTCGCCTTCGCGGCGGCGGTGATCATTGGCCGGGAGATCGCGGTTTCGGCCCTGCGCGAGTGGATGGCGGAGCTCGGCAAGCGCGCCACCGTGGCGGTGAGTCTGATCGGCAAGTTCAAAACGGCGGCACAGATGATTGCCATCATCATGCTGCTCTACGGGGAGCCAGTCCTCGGGCTGCCGATTTCCGTGCTTGGATTGATCCTTCTCTACATCGCCGCCGGGCTGACGCTGTGGTCCATGATCATCTACCTGCGCGCTGCCTGGGTGGTGCTGGAGAGCGACCCCGGGGAGCAGGGCGGTCGGTCGGAGACTTGACAGTCTGCACTCCGGGGCTAGAATAACGCCTCCTTATGCGGGAATAGCTCAGTTGGTAGAGCACAACCTTGCCAAGGTTGGGGTCGCGAGTTCGAGTCTCGTTTCCCGCTCCAGATCCGGAACCCCGGCAATCACTGCCGGGGTTTGTTGTTTCTGGGCCCGCAGAAGCGTTGCCGCCGTGTGTCACGCCCCCGTGGCCTCGGCGGACGAGCATGTTAGACTACGCCCCAACAAGGGCTCGGTGGCAGAGTGGTGATGCAGCGGACTGCAAATCCGCGTACGTCGGTTCGATTCCGGCCCGAGCCTCCATCCCATGATCGGCCCGTCCGTCATCTGTTGTGCGCCGTTCCGGCCGACCGGATGGGCGGGTATGGCTGGACCCCACTGCGCGGGTGTGATGGAACAGGTAGACATAGCAGACTTAAAATCTGCTGGGCGTTAGCCCGTGCCGGTTCGAGTCCGGCCACCCGCACCACACTCCCGCCTGCCCCTGCCGTACGAGTGGCCCATCATGATTAACGACGCCTCCGCCCGCTGGGATCGCCGCTACCAGGGCGTGACGCCCCGGGACCGCCGGGCCGCGGAGGTGCTGGAGCAGAACGCTCACCTTCTGCCGCGCCAGGGCGATGCCCTGGATCTGGCTGCCGGCGTTGCCGCCAACGCCTTCGTGCTGGCCCGACTCGGTCTTACCGTCGAGGCGTGGGATCAATCCGCCACCGCCACGGAGATCGTCAAAGCCCACGCCCGGGAGACGGGCCTGAGGGTGAAGGCGTGCCAGCGCGACGTAGTGACCCTCCCACCAGAGCCCTGCAGCTTCGACGTGGTTGTCGTCAGCGCCTTTCTGGACCGTGCCCTGTGCGGCTCCATCGTCCGAGCGCTGCGGCCTGGTGGACTGCTGTTCTACCAGACCTATTGCCGGACCCGGGTCACGCAATCCGGGCCGTCGAACCCGGCCTTCCTGCTGGCCGACGGGGAGCTTCTGGAGCTGTTCTCCGCCCTGGTGCCGGTGGTCTACCGGGAAGAGGCGTGCCTGGGTGACCCCTTTCGCGGTTTCCGTGATCGCGCCATGCTGGTGGCGCGCCAGCCAGAATCCGACTGAGGGGAGGGAGCCGCCATGCCGAGACGTACCAAGATCGTTGCCACACTGGGACCCGCCACCGAAACGCCCGAGGTGCTGGAGGGGATTATCCGTGCCGGCGTCTCCGTGGTCCGCCTCAATTTCTCCCATGGCCGGTCGGATGACCACCTGCAGCGAGTCCAGTCAGTGCGCGAGGCAGCGGAGCGCGTGGGCCAGGATGTTGCCGTGCTGGCGGATTTGCAGGGGCCGAAGATCCGTATCGATCGTTTTCGCGACGGGCCGGTGGAGCTCACGGAAGGGGAGAGCTTCTTCCTGGACGCGGAACTCGACCCCGAGGGCGGCACGCGGGAAGGGGTTGGCCTGACATACAAGGCGTTGCCGGAGGACGTCGGCCCCGGGGACGTGCTGCTGCTGGACGACGGCCAGATCGTTCTGCGGGCGGAGCGCATCGAGGGCTCCCGCATCCACTGCCAGGTGGAACTCGGCGGCCAACTGTCGGATAACAAGGGCATCAACCGTCAGGGCGGGGGACTCTCGGCGCCCGCCCTGACGGACAAGGACCGGACCGACATCGACACCGCGGCGGCCATGGCCGCAGACTATGTGGCGGTGTCCTTTCCGCGCTCGGCGGCTGATCTGGAGGAGGCGCGGAATCTGCTGACCGCGGCGGGGAGCGATGCCGGCATTGTCGCCAAGATCGAACGGGCCGAGGCAGTCGCGGTCATCGAGGAGATCGTCGGCGCGGCGGACGCC
>SKYZ01000207.1 GCA_007127625.1 Aquisalimonas sp.
AAGCCGAAGGCTCGTGCATCTGGACGCTGGGTGGCGTACTGGACGAAAACCAGCTGCAGCGCCTGGCCACCGACGCCGAAGAGAGTCTGGCGCCATTCCGCGAGCCGGATGGCACGGTGAACGTTGTCTTGCCGTGTCTGGTCATCACCGCCACGAGGCCCTGAACTTCCAGCGGGTCGGGCGTTTCCTTAGCCCACGAGCGTGGGAAGACGTCCCTTCCAGGAATCCTCGCCCCGTTGCGTGTGACATCGTCGATCGAGGTCGCCGGACTGTCTTCCGGCGACCTGACGCTGCGCACCGCGATAGTCTACCCTTCCTGTACTGTCTGTCGTTGCGCGTCACGGCCTGTTCGCATTCGCGAAGGTCAGGTGTGCGCTGCGTGAGCAGGCCGAGCGGACTGCGGCCGAGATGCCATCGTCGATGGAGGGCGGAATGAGCGAGATTGATTACACGGTGGCTTTCGTCACCGAGGCCGACAAGGAGGAGTGGCGCCGCCTGTTCGAGGGCTACGCCGTGTTCTACGGCGTGCCGATGAGCGACACCGTGGCCGATCAGGTCTGGGCGTGGCTGCTGGATCCCGCCCATGAACTGGAAGGGTTGATCGCCCACGACGAGGACTACAACGGCGTCGGAATCATACATGTGCGCGCCTGCCCACGCCCGCTGAGTGGCTGCAATATCGGCTTCGTGGATGACATGTTCGTGACCCCCGAAGCGCGCGGCACCGGTGCGGCGGACGCCATGGTGGAACGGTTGCAGGCACTGGCCTGGGAGCGGGGCTGGCCGGCACTGCGCTGGCTGACGCAACAACACAACCAGCGCGGCCGCGCCTTCTACGACCGCTACGCCGGCGGCCCCACCGATTTCATCCTCTACCACCTGCGCATGGGCTGATCAGGTCGATGCCGCGGTCCGACTATCCGGAGCCGCGCTGACGGTGAAGGGATCGGTTTCAGGAGGCAGCGCTTCCCAACTGTGCATGCACCACCTCCGGCACCTGAAAGCGACGTCGGTAGAGGCCGGGGGTGACGCCGGTCAGGCGCTTGAACACGCGACGGAAGAAGGCGATGTTCTCGTAGCCGACATCCCAGGCGATGTCCTCCACCGGGTCATTGGTGCGCTCCAGACGGCGCTTCGCTTCTTCCACCCGCAACTGCTGTACGTAGCAGATCGGCGAAAAGCCGGTGGCCGCCTTGAACCGGCGCTTGAAGCTGCGCTCGGGCAGACCGGCAAGCTGGCACAGGGTCTCCAGTACTTGCGGCTCGGCATAATGCGTGGCCAGCCATTTCTGGCTGCGGGCGACGGCGGTGTCGCCATGCTCCGTCACCGGGCTGAACGTCAGGTACGGGCCCTGGCCGAACTCGTGCCACTGCAGCAGCAGGAAGCGGCACATCGCCTGCGCCACCGCCGGGCCGGCATGCTGGGAGACCAGGTACAGCAGCATGTCGTGCCACCCGGAAGCGGCCCCGGATGTGACCAGCTCGCCGTGGCGGCCGGTGGCGATCAGCACCGATTCCAGCCGCAGATGGACATCCGGGAAATGCTCGCGAAAGGCCGGGGCGAAGCTGGGATGAACGGTGGCCTCCCAGCCGTCGAGCAAGCCGGTTTCCGCCAGCAGCATTGAGCCGGTGCAGGCGCCGCAGAGGCGAGCGCCCCGCCCATGCATGGCGCCCAGCCATTCAACCGCTTCCGGATGGCGGCCAGTTGCCCAGCCCAGGCCGTTCGGCATCATCGAGGCGAGGATCACCAGGTCGGTGTCGTCGACGTCATGGAACCGACGATGGGTGGGCACCGACAAACCGTTCGCTTCACAGGTCACCACCGGTTCGGCCCCGATGATCTCTACCCGGAACGGCGGGTGATCCGGCAGGCTCGCGTCCCACTCCTTCAGGGCGGCGATGACGCTCAGCGATTCGTAGATGCCGGTGACAGGGCCCACCAGCGCGTCGGAAACGGCAATCAGGCTGACATGAATCTCGCGATCGGTCATCGGTGCTCTCCCCGGGATGACCGAGTGTCCGTCGGCGACTGGCGCCAGCAACTCCGTGCCTCACTTGGCCCGAACGGATCGTTTTCGGTCAATTTGGCACTTACGACTTTTTGATCGCGATTTCAGTATAGCTCAACGCCTTCATCCCGCAGGGAGCACTCAGCTCCCTGAATACGGGAAAACGCACGTCTGGAAAACAGTGGGAGGCACCCCATGAGTCAGGTCGCAGAAGAGCCGAATGAATACGTCCAGTTCTGGAACGACATTCTGGCCGACAAGTTCGAACGCTTCCGGCACATCCTGATGCAGGGATTGAGCTATCACAGCGACACCCCCCTTCGAACGCTGCAGGTCAGGCCGGGCAGCAACATTCTTGACGTGGGCTGCGGCTGGGGCGATACCGCGCTCCAGCTCGCCCGCATGACTGGACCGGAAGGCCGTGTACTCGGCCTGGACTGCTGCGATGCCTTTCTCGCCAAGGGCCGTGAGGATGCCGCGCGGGAAGGGCTGAATAACACAGAGTTTGTCGCGGCCGACGTGGAACGCTACCCGTTCCGGCCGGAGTACGATCTCGCGTTGTCCCGCTTCGGCATGATGTTCTTTCAGAACCCCGTGATTGCCATGCGGAACATCCGTCGCGCGCTGAAGCCGGGAGGCCGCCTGGTGTTCATTGTCTGGCGCCGGCTGGAGGACAACCCCTGGCTGGGCGTGCCCAAGGACATCGTTCTGCGTCACCTCCCGCCGCCCGGTGAAGATGCCCTCACCTGCGGCCCCGGCCCCTTCTCCATGGCCAGCACTGATCTGGTGTCGGCCCAGCTCAAGGCGGCCGGTTTCGATCCACAGGTGACGTTCACCCGCAATGACGGACCGGTGATGGTCGGCCGCACCACGGAGGAGGCCATGCAGTTCCAGTTGGCCCTGGGGCCGGCGGGCGAAGTCTTCCGCGAGGCGGGCCCCGAGGCCGAGGAAAAGCGCGAGGCCATTGAGGCCGATCTGCGCGAGGCGCTGGCGACGTACCAGACCTCCAACGGTGAGGTCGTCATGCAGTCCAGTTCGTGGACCGTCACCGCCTGCAACGGGACGTCACCGGCATAACCAGATGTGAGAGAGGAGAGAGGGCGATGAATACGAACCATCATTTGCTGATGCCGGCAAGCCTGGTACTGGGGTTGAGCCTCGGTCTCGGCTCCGTGGCCCACGCCGGGGAGTCGCAGCATGGTGCAGACCACGCGGCTGCCGAAGACGCGCCCATCCCGCTGTTCGACGGGCTGGGCGATCATCATTTTCCGATAACGACCAGCGCGGAGGAGGCGCAGGAGTACTTCGATCAGGGCCTGATGTTCATCTACGGGTTCAACCACTTCGAAGCGGCCCGTTCGTTCGAAGAGGCGGCGCGGCGGGACCCGGAGTGCGCGATGTGCTACTGGGGGCTCTCCCTGGCGCTCGGCCCGCACATCAATGCACCGATGCACCCTGACGCGGTTGAGCCCGCCTATCAGGCACTGGGGCAGGCGCAGGAGCATGCCGACGGCGCCACGGAGCGGGAACAGGCCTATATCGACGCATTGGAAGCGCGCTACGTAGACGAGCCCGGCGAGGATCGTAACGAGCTGGATCGGGCCTACGCCGACGCCATGCGTGAACTCGTGGCAGAGCACCCCGATGACCTGGACGCGGCCACCCTGTTCGCCGAGTCGCTGATGAACCTGGTGCCCTGGAATTACTGGGGCGAGGACGGCGAGCCGCGGGCCGAGACGGTGGAACTGGTGGAGGCTCTGGAATCGGTGCTGGAGCGCGAGCCCTACCATGCCGGCGCGTTGCACTACTACATCCACGCCATCGAGGACTCGCCCTATCCGGAGCGGGCCGAGGGTGCGGCGGATCGCCTCAGTGAGCTGAACATCCAGATCGGCCACATGATCCATATGCCGTCGCACATCTATGCCCGTGTCGGGCGCTGGCACGATGCATCGACGGCGAATGAGGGCGCCCTGCGCGAGGACGAGGCCTATCTGGCGGAGCACGACGTGGAGGGGCTGATACCGCTGCTGTATCACCCGCACAACTTCCACTTCCTCGCCTGGACCGCCGGCATGGAAGGGCGCTTCGAGGTTGCGTACGAAGCCGCCACGGAGTTGGTGCAGGCGACACCGGCGGAGCTGGCGGGTGACCTGCCCTTCCTGAACAACTTCCTCGTCGCGCCGACGCTGACGCTGGTGCGCTTCGGCAAATGGGATGACATCCTCGCCCTGCCGGAACCGGCGGCGGAAGGGGTGTTTGGTCGCGCCATTCATCACTATGCGCGTGGGCTGGCGCTGGCCGCCGAGGGAGAACTGGCAGCCGCCAGCGATGAGGCGGATCAACTGACGGCAATAGCCAATGGCGAGAAAGCGCAGGCACTGGAAGTGCCCGAGGCGTTCTTCCCCGGCGCAACGATGCTGGCCATTGCCGACAATGTGCTGCAGGCACGGCTGGCACTGCTGAATGATGACGGTGACCGGGCCATTGGGCTGCTGGAGGAGGCGGTGACCATGCAGGACGCTTTGCCCTACATGGAACCACCGTACTGGTTCGCTTCGGCCCGGGTGAATCTGGGTGAGGCGTTGCTCGCTGTTGACCGGCCGGAAGAGGCGGAAGCGGTGTACCGTGCCGATCTGGAAGAATATCCGAACAACGGCTGGGCCCTGTTTGGACTGGCGGAAAGCCTGCGTGCCCAGGGTGACGAGGAAGCAGCGGCAGAGGTCGCCTTGCAGTTTGAAGAGGTGTGGCGGCACGCCGATACGCAGTTGATGGCCGATCGCTGATCCGCCACCGCAATTCGCTACTGTGCTCGGCGTCGCCCATGGCCAAGGGCGGCGCCGAGCTTACTGACCTTTAAGGAAGCAAAGGCGAGGTGCGGTCCCGGCTTTCACATCCAGGAGCCGTTATCCAAGCCTGTTTTCGATCTGACCTGTGTGTTTGACACCGTACTGACGCCAGCCAGACCTCGGCCTATCGTGGCGAGCAGCCTGCCTTGATATCGAACGCACCATGCAAAGAAGCGCTGCGCACACCAGCAGGTGGCCATTCACGGTAGCGGGGGAGAGCCGATGCGACTGAAGCTTGAATCGGAGCTTGAAGAGTCGCTCAGTAATTACCTGACTGTTGCGGTCATCGTTGCCGCCATACTGACCGCACCGCTGACGATCGCTTACTGGCAAGAAGTCGAACACCCCCTGATCACTGTCGCTGATTGGCTGATCTGGGGGGTGTTCGCGGTCGAGTACGCGTTCTACATGGCCATCTCACACAACCGCTGGGAAACCACGAAAGACAACTGGATGTCGGTCTTGATTATCGTGTTGTCCTTTCCACTGCTTCACGAGATTCTCAAGTCCACACGGCTGATCAGGCTTCTCCGCCCACTGCCGCTGCTGCGACAAACGGCCCTGCTCCGACAGATTGAACTCTTCCGCCTGTCCAGCATCCGCAGCGCCGGTAGCAACGTAGCTATAAAGGAGGCCAAGGAGCGGCTGGGTAAGGAGCACTGGGCTGTCCGCTTCATCGTTCGCGTCGAGTACTATCGTTCGCGGGTTGTTACGGCTCTGCTGAAATTCCTGCCATTCATAAAGTCCAGCACCATTCGCAAGCGGCGTCAGGATGAGCGCGAAAAGCGCGAGGACATGAGCGAGTAGCCAGCTGGTGACGCTGGGCGTTACGTGCTTCGTTGAGGGCGTCGGAACACCTGGGTCTTTCCTCGCGTGCTACGTTTTCTGGTGAGCCGAAAACGGAGAGCGCCATGCGGGGCACCCATTCGGACGAACCCCTACGTCGCGCCGAGGATGCCCTGCGGAGGCATGACTGGTCCGCCGCGCGCGCCGCCTTCAAGGAGGCGCTGCAGGCCAGCGAGAGCCCCGAGGCATACGAGGGGCTAAGCTGGGCCGCGTTGGCGGTGGATGCGGGTGATGAGGCGTTATGGGCCCGCCAGAACGCCTACCGCCTGTACCGCAAACAGAACGATCCCGTCAGCGCCGCGCGCATGGCCATGTGGGCAGGCAAGGACCATGAAGACTATCGCGGCGAGCTGGCGGTGGCCCGGGGTTGGCGGCAGCGCGCGCACCGCCTGCTCAAGGGCCAGCCAACGGTCCCGGAACATGGCTGGCTGGCCCTTTTCGACTGCTGGGCGTCTCTCAGCCACGATGAGGATCCCGACCACGTCCAGCACTGCGCCCGTACCGCGGTGGCCGTCTCTGAGGCGTGCGATGAACCCGACCTCGGCATTCTTGCGCTTGCCATGGAAGGGCTGGCGTTGGTCAGTGACGGCCGCGTGGAGCAGGGCATGGGGCGGCTTGACGAGGCGGCTGCCGCGGTGCTCGGCGGCGAGCTGCGGCAGCCGATCTGGGAGCTGCCTGTCCTCTGCTGGCTGATCTTCGCCTGCGAGCGCGCCCGGGATTTCGGCCGCGCCGCAGAGTGGTGCGAGATGATGCGGACCGCCGCCGAACGCCTGGAACACACGGCCAGCCAGGGGATCTGCCGCGCGCATTACGCCACGCTTCTGGCCTCCCGCGGTCGGTGGCAGGAGGCGGAGTCCACCCTGAGCGAGGCCGCGGCCTGTTTCCAGGCCAGCTGGCCGCCGCAAACCGCGGAAACCACCATTCGCCTGGCGGATCTGCGGCGGCGCCAGGGGCGTCTGGACGAGGCCGAGGCGCTGATGCGGCCGCTGGCGTGGCATCCCCTGGCCATGCTCGGCCTGGCCGAAATCGCCCTGGAGTGCGGCCGACTCCAGGAGGCCGCGGAACGCGTTGATACGTACTTGCGCCATATCCCCGACAGCAATCGCCTCGGCCGTGCCGCGGCCCTGGAGCTGCAGGTGCGCATCCACGCCGTGTCCGGTGACCATGCGGGCGCTGCCCACGCTGCCGAGGAACTGAAGGCTATCGCATCGGCCGTGGGCACCGGGCCCCTGCAAGGAGCGGCGTGCTTCGCGGCCGGCGTGCTTGCCCGCGCAACCGGCGAGATGCAGCACGCCCGTGCCTGTCTCGAGGATGCCGTTGCCGCCTATGAACGCAGCGGCACTCCCTTCGAGGCCGCGCATGCCCGTCTGGAACTCGGCACCGTTCTTGCCGCGCTGGACCGCCCGGAGCGCGCCCGGGCCGAGACAACCAGCGCACGGCGCACGCTGGAACAGCTGGGTGCGCAGGCCCGGCTTCAGCAGAGCGGACCCACCGAGCCGCCGCCCCTGACGCCACGACAGACCGAGATCCTTCGACTGGTCGCCCAGGGCATGAGTGACGCGGAGATTGCCTCGGTGCTGGGCATCAGCGCGCACACCGTGCACCGCCATGTGGCCAACATCCTCCTGCGCCTGGACGCCCCCACCCGCGCCGCGGCGGCGACCCAGGCCGCGATCGCCGGCCTCATCTAGCTGTCCCGCCCCTGGCCTGAACGGGCCATGTCACGCATTGCGCCTCATGGCCCGTTTGCGCGAAGCGCCGGCGCACCCCTCGTCGCTAGCCTCAGGGTCAGCGGCTTCCGGTTCGACCGAAGCCGCTGAACCGAAGCGATTCACGAAGGAGGTGCAACATGATTCTTGTCACAGGCGCAACCGGAACCATCGGCTCCGAACTGCTGCGGGAGATGGTGAGGCAGGGTGAACCCGTGCGCGCAGCAGTCCATGTCCGGCCGCTGGACGTCGATGGCGTCGAGACCTGCAGCATCGACTACGATCGCCCCGAGACGCTGCCGCCGGCGCTTGAAGGGATCGATGCTCTGTTTCTGCTCTCGCAGGAGGTCACTCACGAAAAACCCATGGTCGACGCTGCCCGGGACGCCGGGGTTCGGCGCATCGTCTACGTCTCGTCCTTCGGGGCGGACACGGATACTTTCATCGTTGGCCAACTGCACCGGGAGATCGAGTTGCGCATTCAGGAGACCGGCATGGCCTGGACGTTTCTGCGTCCCAACTACCTGATGCAGAACTTCATCACCCTCATGGGCGATGATATCCGCAACGAAGACGCCTTCTACGACTCCATCGGTGATGCACGGGTGAGCCGCATTGACGCACGCGACGTCAGCCATGTCGCCGCGCGGGTGTTGACCGAGTCCGGCCACGAGAACCGCGCCTACGACCTCAGCGGCCCCGAGGCCATCACTCACCACCATGCGGCTGAGGTGCTGTCCGAGGCTCTGGGACGGCGCATCCGGTACGTGGAACTGGACGACGACAGTTTCCGGCGCCGATTGATCTCCCAAGGCGTGCCCGAGGACTTCGCGGGCTTCGTCGAAGACGTCAATCGTCGCAACCGCAACGGCGAAACCCACGACGACAGAGTGACCGACGAAGTCCGTAACATCCTGGGCCGGCAACCGACGCCGTTCTCGCGGTTCTGCCGGGACTACGCGCCGAGCCTTGGAGGACACAGAGCCTCTGCAGGTCTGGTGGGCGATCCGTAGAGGTGCCAGGGCCCGTGGGGGCGGCGCCGCCCCCACGGGCGTATCTCAGGCCGAAGCGCTGTCTGCGGCGCCGTGGAGCCCGGCCGCCAGCCGTTCTACAGCCGCAGTCAGCGAAGTGGTGCCGCGCCAATGGGCGTTGCCGTCCTGACCCCCCACACGGCCGCTTGCGATGCCGTCGTACATGCCGAGCAGGGCGTCAACCACCTCCGGGGAAAGCCCTGTTTCAGCCAGCATGGCGTGGCGCTGCTCCGGCGGTACCCAGGTTGGCTCGACCCGGCGGCGCACCACCACGCGCACCCCTTCGCCGCGCTCGATCAGCGCACGTGCCGTTTCGCCGCCCGTCCGCCCGTTGGCTCCAAAGATCACATACATGACGCTGTCCTCCAGAAAGTCCGCGTTGATTACGCTCCTGAAGTGTGTTCAGGCGGCATGCATCCGTCTAATGCATGGGTTATATATTGAGTATGCGTGAAGTGGATCTACGTCGAATCGACCTGAGCCTGCTGTGGCACACGCGCCATCAGGATGAGCCGCGCCACATCTGGCCGCGACGCACCATCGCCGCTGCCGCCACGGCGCTGATGGAGGAGCCGGCCGCATCTGCCGCCGACGACTCTGTTAGCTGGACATGACCCATCGCCGAGAGAGTTCGATGACGATCAGAAACACATAGAGGATCGCCGTCCATGTGAGCATTTGTGTCTGTGTCATACGCTGCTCTTTGCGGTGGTCCAGAAAATTGATGGCCAGAACGAGACCGGTCGCTGGTATGAGCAATGTAATAATTTGGGCAATTGTCATTGGTTCTACGGGTGACCTTGGAATGGGCTTTGGCTACCTGCCAAAGATTGGGTGAGTGACTGACCCATCACTGGAAACGTCGAATCGAACGCGACGATCCCACGTTTCCTTGTCTTCACTGATCCAGACAAGGAACGTTTCGGTTCCGGATTCTGGAACTTGTGTTCCGACGATTTCTTTCCAGAACGGGATGAAACCTTGTGCGAGGAATAGTCCGGTCCCTGCAGTGATCTGCCCTGCCGATGGCGAGTTAGTTAACCCGTTCAAACGAGCAGCAACTCCCTTCCGTTGGCCGCCTGCGAGACCGGCGGCGGGCCAGGACGGCGTACTTGATGCGCTCGTCCCAGGTGGCTTTTGTCACGGGGTCAGGAGCGTTTCCGCGGCGGGATAGGAAAACGTGAAGAGGTGATTCCGGGTGGGGCCGGTCTCTGTGCCGTCGTCCTTGACGTCGTGGAGGCTACTCTTTACCAGCTATCTCGCTAAGCGTATGCGAGCCATCCATCCTGTCAAGGCCAACCGCCTGCGCCGCCATCCCGCTGCGACTGGCGAATGAGTATGAAGGCCTGCGTGGGATGCTGAAAGTCGTTGTCCGTGCCCGGGGTCAGGATGCCCTCGAACGACTCCTCCAGGCCGCCTTGCTGCAAGGAAGGCCGGATGTTGGCCATCATTGGACAGTGAACGACAGCTGCAGGAGGACAGTGTGGTCATGAGGATCCCGGAATCGGACTGGAAAGTGTTCAGGAAACTTCATCGAGTGGCGCTGGAGCGCTTCTGTCAACGAGTGCTGGATGAGAGTACGGCAATCTGCGCGAAGAATGATGCGACAGCCCACGAGCGATACCTTGAGCTGTACGCGTTGGTGCAGGAGCGGAACCGGCGTATTGCCGACGTCTTCGACGAGTTTCGCCGTTCCACTGCGCTGACGTCCATTCGTCTAATGCGGGTGCACGACTTGCTTACGGCCGACGAAATCGCAGAATTCAGTGAGGAGACGCAGCGAACGACACAGGTTCCAAGGTAATTGTGGATTCTTTAGCCGGATACACACTGCACCAACTTACACCCGGCGATCTGCCATTGATGGACGGGCTGATGGAGACCTTCGGCCAGGTCTTCAATCAGATGGACACGTATGTCGGCCATCGGCCTCCGGCGGCGTACACGCGGCGGCTTCTGGCGCGCGAGGAGTTCATTGCCCTGGTGGCGTTATCCGGCGATCGGGTTGTCGGCGGGCTGACGGCGTATGAGCTCGTGAAGTACGAGCAGGCGCGCAGCGAGGTCTATATCTACGATCTGGCGGTGCTGGAAGCGCACCGGCGCCGGGGCATTGCAACGGCGCTGATCCGGGAGGTGTCGGCACTGGCGGCAGGCCGTGGCGCGCATGCGGTGTTCGTGCAGGCGGATACGGGCCCCGAGGATGCCGCGGCCATCGCGCTCTATAGCAAGCTGGGCCAGCAGGAGCACGTGTTGCATTTCGATATTCCCGTAGGGCTCGATGATGCAAGTGCTCCGCCTCCCGATGAGGTGCGTGAGCAATGAGACTGGCGCCGATCACGTGATCGCGTCCTCGCCTCTCGGAACTGTGGCGTGTCACCCGGGGTAATACCTGAGATCGAAGACGAATGCGCCGAGAAGTGCATGGATGAGTAACAAGAAGACCCGTGCCGATAAAGAACCATGCACGAATGCGGTCAGCCTTGGTCGCATATTTCTGGACCAGAGCCCCATCCATGATCGGATCGCCCGGGTCGTCCCACACGCCGCCCGGGCACGCAATGCTGTAAGCGTATCCGGGGGTTCGAGCGCTGACTCCGCCCCAGCGCGAGGGGCGTGGGTATCCATCACGGGTTATCTCGCGCTCGATGCGACCCATGGTGAGGCGTGCAAATGCGATCCAGGCGATGGCCGCCGCCAGGAAGGAGAACAGGGCCGAGAACATGAATATGTTCTCCAGCCAGACTGGCAATTCGAGCACCACGCTCATCCTCAAGCCACTCTGAGATCCAGGAGGTGACCGTTCGTCCGAATCGGTCTCCCAGGTAGCCGGCGCCGGCTCCAATGGCGACACCTCCAGCAATGATGCCCGCCCAACCGACCGGAGTAATTGCTATTCCAAGAGCGACTGCCTCAGCCCAGCACCCTTTACTGTCGCTTTGCCCGCGTGCACTCCCAAGAACCCAGCTGTCCCAACGCTCGCGGTTTCTTCAGCTGCCGTCCGCATCCAGTCCTCGTCGTTATCGTGGGAATCGCCGTACACGCGGTTGATGCGGAAACCGGCATCCAGGGCGATCACGCCGTGGCCGACGCCCCGGGTCATTCGGGAGAAGCGTTCCAGTCGTGTCGCGTCCATGGCGTCAGCCACGAACAGGCGTGGGTCGGGCTTGCGGGCCGCGCTGCGGTGGGCAAGGGTCATTCCTCGTTCGGCGTTGCTGAGGGCGTTGCCGCGATTCTTGCTACCGGTTTGCCCGGGGCACGGCGCGGTCCATCTCCGCACGGAAGCGCTGGTCGAGTTCCCGGTAGGCGTCGCGGACGGCGCTTTCCAGGTTGCTCCGGTGATGCCCCACGCCGCGCCCCTGCGTGTGGCGGTGGGCCCCACGGCTTTCGAAATCCCGCAGTTCCAGAAGGGCCGCCTGGCAGCGGTGCAGTGCTTGCTGGAAACCGTTCAGTCGTGTGTCGACGGCGGTGGCACCGGCGCCCACCAGTGACACGGGGCGCCATCGACCCATCGCAGGTTGCGGTCGACGAACTCCGATACCGCGTGGATGCCGTCACCCAGTTCTCGCGCGCAGGCGGCGAGCTTCTCGCGTTCCCGTGCCGGTAGGGTGGCGATATTCTGTACGGCGCTCTGCTCTCCAGGCCCGTTGGCATTCAGGCAGTAGGCGGTGTTGCGGTGGACAACGCGGAGGTTGCCGGCGCTGTTGTTGCGGCAGAAGGCCTTGAAGGCCTCGCGGTCGTTGCCAACGAGTTTGCTGGCGTGGAACGGGTCCCTGGCGAAGTACAGGTTTGGCATGGACTCACTTCCTAAGTCGTTGCCGTGCGTTGCCGGTTTGTCAGAGGGCTGTGCCCGGTCAGGCTGGATGATGCCGTGACACGCGTGTAGCAGCGCGGCGGACCGTGCGGAGGGTCGAGGGGCCCGGGAAACCGGATGGGCGGGGTGCAGTCCCTGCAGTCGCAGCGCTTTGAGTCCATTCACGCCGTTTCGAAGCGAAGGTCTAGGCATCCACCTGGCGGTTCGCAAGCTGCGGGTTCACCAACTGGTGTGAACGCGTGGCAAAGGAGCCGAACGGTGACGACAATTGGCAGGAGGCTGGTGCGCAATCGCGGTGAGGCGGTGTGACTGGCCGGAGCGGCCAACCTTTCACGGAGGATTGCCAGCCCTCGTCGTCGTGGGGCTTGCCGGCAACGCGTGCGAGTGCAGTCGAACGCGAGGGTGTTGCGGGTTCCCGGAATGGTTGGAGCTCCTGATCCCGTGGGCGGAATGAGGTGTGGGAAAATGCTGCAGGAGATCTCACGTTGGTCGATGGGCGGCCTCGCTGCACTGGTGCTTGGCGGCATAGCTGTGGTTGCCTCCGCGGACGACGACCCGCCGCCCATTCAGGTCAACCCGATAAGCGCCGAGCGCGGTGAGTTCACTGATGACGTTTCGATAACGCTGGAGATGAAGGCCGAAGGAGAAGATGGCACACAGGTGATGCACCTTGAGGATGCCTCGAACCTCGTTCTGGCCGAAGTCGTGGTGCAGCCGGGGGCGGTGTTTCCCTGGCACACTCACCCTGCGACCACCATCTCCATCATCGACGAGGGCGTCCTCGTTTACGTGACGGAGGAGTGCATCGAGCGTCACTACCCGGCCGGCACGGCGAACGTCGATAGCGGCGAGGTGCATACCGCGTACAATCCGAGCGAGACCGAGGAAATGATCCTGCTGGCGGCGATGATGGGCGCACCCTCAAGCGGGCCCCTCACGGTTCCCGTCAGCGAGGAAGAGTCGGACGAACTCGACGCCAAATGCGGCATCGAGCGCTGATGTTCGTGGGCTGTGCAGCCGGGCTACCACCTATCGCAGGCGGTGCTGTGACGGTGGCCCTGTTAGCGAAGGTGGGCGGCTGGGCTCCGCGGGGCGCTCAGCGTAGCTGACTGTCCTTGGACCCACGGCGATTGTAGAGGCGACCGGGCCCGGTTTCGCGGTCGTGAGCTTCCTGGCAGCCGACGCACAGGCGCACGCCGGGGAGGGCCTTCCTGCGCGCCTCGGGAATGGGCTGTCCGCACTCTTCGCAGTGGCTCAGGCTCTCGCCACTGGGAAGCGCGCCGCGGGCACGCCGCACTTCATCCTCGATGGTGCTCTCGATCTGCTGCTGAACGTCGTCCTCGTCCCCGAACCCTTTGGCCATCACGGCTACCCCCGATGTGCAGTGCCACTGGGCGCTGCAGCGGCAGATACCATTGTGCCAAGGACTGAACGGCGCGCCACCTGCCGGGCGGCGGCGACACGTTCAGGAAGACCCGCCAGTGCACCTGGATTCCGACGAACCGCATGACTCAGAGCACGCCGAGCGTACTTGCGTACGGGCTGACGCCGGCCCTGTCCGGATCCCGTCGCTGCGCAACTACAGCGGCGTGGCTTGCTCATCCTCGGCCGCCAGTCCCCACGCGTAGGATTCCATGAGCAGCACGCCATAGCGCATTTCACCCTCGATCGTGGTTATCGGCTCGTCGGCCTCGGTGGCGCCGGCGGCGACCAGCAGCGGCAGGAAGTGTTCCTCCGTGGGGTGATTGCGCTCGGCCGCCGGGGCGTGCTGGCGATAGGTCACCAGGGCCTCGATGTTTCCTGACGTCAGCGTTGCCCGAACCCACTGACCAAAGGCTTCGGCGTGTTCCGGAGCCTGTGGCATATGGCCCAGGGCTTCGTAGAGGTTATGGGTCAGGCTGCCGGAGCCGACAATGGCCATGCCTTGCCGACGCAGCGGCGCCAGCGCCTGCCCCATGCGCAGCGCGGTACGGGTGTCCGCGTCCACGGGCAACGACACCTGGATTACGGGAATGTCCACGTCGGGCCGCAGGTGCAGCAGGGGCACCCAGGCGCCGTGGTCCAGGCCGCGGCGTGCATCTTCGTGCACGGTGAAGCCGGCGTCGCGCAGCAGCTTCGCCGCGCTGCGGGCGGCCTCCGGATGGCCCGGGGCGGGGTAATGGATGTCGTACAGGGCCGGGTCGAAACCGCGGAAGTCGTGGATGGTGTCCGGCGCCGGCGTGGTCATGACGTGGATGTTGCGCGTCTGCCAGTGGGCGGAAACCACAATCAGCGCCTCCAGCTCCGGCAGGCGCTGGCCGATGCTGCGGAGATGCGCTCCGGGAATCCCCGGCTCCAGCGCGAAGTCCGGCGCGCCGTGGGAGAGGAAGAACACGGGTGCCTTGTTCATGGTGACGCTCCGTTGACGAGTGCGGTGGCATGGCCGGGGCGCGCTGCCCCGGCCCGTGTGGCTTTCAGGACTGGCTGGCCAGGCGCCGGTCCAGTCCCAGGCGGCCGCTGCCACTGACCGCCAGGGCGACGCTGATGGCGAGCAGCGAGAGCCCGAACTCGTAGCCATTGTTGCTCATGAACAGGCCATTGCCGATGTGTACGGCGAGGATGGCCACCACCATGGTGACGGCGAGCACAACGGCGGCAGGGCGGATCAGCAGGCCGAGGATCAGGGCCAGGCCGCCGAAGAACTCCGCGCCGCCTGCCAGGGTGGCCATCAGCAACCCCGGTTCCAGGCCGATGGAGGCCATCCACTGCCCGGTGCCTTCCAGGCCATGGCCGCCGAACCAGCCGAACAGCTTCTGGGCGCCGTGGGCCATGAAAATGACGCCTGCGGCCAGGCGAAGGGCGAGCGGAGTCCAGCCCGCGTTGCTTGCGATAAGGGATTGAAGGAATCGGTTGTTCATGTCGGTCTCCTGTTCGTTTCATTGGAAGGTGTCCGGGGCGCGGTACGTCACGGATTGCGCATAGCGTATTGGTCGTACTGGGGATAATAAACTGCTATATAGAAGACAAATTGTTGCCGAAAGGGAAACAAATGGATCGTGTCGAGCAGATGCAGGCCTTCGTGGCCGTGGTGGACACCGGGCATTTCGTAACCGCCGCCGATGCCCTTGGCCTGTCCAAGGCAGCGGTGTCGAGGGCGGTCAACGGCCTGGAGGCCCGGCTCGGCGTGCGCCTGTTACACCGCACGACGCGCCGTCTGTCGCTCACCAACGAGGGCGAGATCTTCCTGGGCCGCTGCCGGCAGATCCTCGCAGAACTGGAAGCGGCGGAAGGGGAGGTCGGGGAGCGGCGTGCAGAGGCGAGCGGTCGGGTGCGGGTCAATGCGCCCGTGAGTTTCGGTGTTCAGCACCTGGCACCCCTGTGGGGCGCGTTCCGGGCGCAGCATCCGGGCGTCGAACTCGAGGTGATTCTGAGTGACCGTCTCGTTGACCTGGTGGACGAGGGCTTCGATCTGGCGGTGCGGATCGGGCGGCTTGCCAGCTCCAGCCTGGTGGGGCGGCAACTGGCAAGCACGCGCCTGCGGGTCTGCGCCGCACCGGAGTACCTGGACGCCCACGGCCGACCCGCGCATCCACGGGATCTCCCGGGCCATGCGGTGATCGCCTACAGCTATTCCGCCGCCGGGGATGACTGGACCCTGGAAGGTCCCGACGGCGCGGTGACCGTCACCACCCGGCCGGTCATGCGCAGCAACAACGGGGATACCTGTATCGCCGCCGCCGTCGCCGGGCAGGGCATCGTCCTCCAGCCGGGGTTCCTGCTGCATCCGTGGCGGGCCGATGGTCGCCTGGAGGAAGTCCTGCCCGGCTGGGAGGCCCCGGCCCTGGGTATCCACGCCGTCTACCCCAGTCGACGCCATCTGCTGCCCAAGGTGCGCGTGCTGATCGACTTTCTGGCCAGGCGTGTCGGTGAACGGTCCGTGGACTGGTAACCTTAGGGTGATGGCGTATAACCCTTAATCACACCGGT
>SKYZ01000406.1 GCA_007127625.1 Aquisalimonas sp.
CAGTACAGCGCGGCGCAGCGCGCCTTGGCTGCGGGCGCGCTGATCGGCCAGAGGTGCGCGCGAACTGTCCAGTGTTTCCTAAACCCTCCATTCTACGCCATCGCCCAGCGGCGGCACGAACCAAAGATCGGTGTGCCGGTGGTACCATGTGCGCTTTTCACGTTTTTCCACCGCCATGGCGCCGCACAGGCGCTCAAAATGCGGCGAACCTGGGTTAAAGGACACTAGATGACACCGAGGGAGCGACGCGCCACCGCGGGGCTTGCGGGCATTTTCGGGCTGCGTATGTTCGGCCTTTTCCTGGTGTTGCCGGTGTTCGCCGTCTACGGGCCGGATCTGGCGGGGGCCACCCCCGCCCTGGTGGGGCTTGCCATCGGCGTCTACGGTCTCACCCAGGCGTTGCTGCAGATCCCCATGGGCATCGCATCGGACCGGGTCGGGCGGCGACCGGTGATCGTCGGCGGTCTGCTGCTGTTCCTGTTGGGCAGTGTGCTTGCCGCGGTTTCCGATCACATCGCCGGGGTGATCCTCGGGCGTGCACTGCAGGGCGCCGGCGCCATTGCCGCGGCGGTCATGGCCCTGGCCGCGGACGTCATCGAGCCGCGACAGCGGACCAAGGTTATGGCCATTATCGGCATGAGTGTGGGGGCGTCCTTCCTGCTGGCCATGGTGCTGGGGCCGGTGGTCGCCGGCGTGGGTGGACTGCAGGCGATCTTCTGGCTGTCCGCCGGGCTCGCGCTGCTGGCCATCGGCGTGCTGTTCCGCTGGGTGCCGGTGCCGGCCCGGGAGACGGTCCACGCCGACGCCGAGCCGGTGCTGAGCAAGCTGGTCCCCGTGCTCCGGAACCCCGACCTGTTGCGCCTGGATGCGGGCATCTTCGTGCTGCACTTCGTGTTGACCGCCGCCTTCGTGGTGCTGCCACTGGTGCTACAGGATTCCCTGGGGCTCGCGCTGGCGGATCACTGGCGTGTCTACGTACCGGTGCTGCTGCTGTCCGTGCTGGCACTGGTGCCCGCCATCCTCTTAAGTGAGCGGCGCCACTGGCATCGCCAGGTGATGTTCATGTCGGTGGTGGCGCTGACGCTGGCGCAGCTGGGTATGGCGGTGCCGGGCGCCTCGGGCTGGGTCGTTGTGGTGATGCTGTGGCTCTGGTTCGCCGGCTTCAACGTGCTTGAGGCGACACTGCCGTCGCTGATCTCCAGGTACGCACCGACGGAATCCCGAGGCACGGCGCTGGGTGTCTACGCCACCAGCCAGTTCGCCGGCGCGTTCCTGGGCGGCGTGACCGGCGGTGTGGTGTTCGGCCTGGGCGGCGATGCCTGGGTGTTCCTGCTCTGTGCCGGAGCCACGCTGCTGTGGCTGGTCACCATGCGGGGCATGAGCCAGGTGCCGGATCTGCGGCGTGCCGCGGTGGAAGAGGTTTAAAGTAAACACTGAACAATTTGCGCGGCCCCGCAGAGCGCCGCCATGACGCGCAGAGGCACGCGGGAATTATTCAGTGTTTCCTTGACGCTGTCGCGCGACCGGGGAACCGTTCATCGTTTCCTTCGTGCGGGAAAAAACGCTAAATTGCCGGTTCGGGTCGCCGCAGGGACGCGCGGTGCCCGGGCCACACTGGAACAATGAAGGAGGCGCGACATGGCCCGTGGAGTGAACAAGGTGATCCTGATCGGCAATCTGGGGGCCGATCCGGAAGTACGGTACAGCCCCAACGGTTCGGCAGTGGCGAACCTGCGTCTGGCCACGACGGATTCCTGGCGTGACCGGCAGACCGGCGAACAGCAGGAGCGGACCGAGTGGCACCGCGTGGTGTTCTTCGGCAAGCTCGCCGAGATTGCCGGTGAGTACCTGCGCAAAGGATCCAAGGTCTACATCGAGGGGCGTCTGCAGACCCGCAAATGGCAGGGGCAGGACGGCCAGGACCGCTACACAACCGAGGTGGTGGCCAACGACATGCAGATGCTGGATGGCCGTGGCGGCAGCGGCGGGGGCGCCCCCATGGGCGAAAGCGGCGGCAGCCGCAGCCAGGGGCAGCCGCCCGCCTCGCAGTCCTCGCCCGCTCCCGCCGACGATTTCGACGACGACATCCCGTTCTAGCGGTCGCGTGGGGGCCATTCTCGATACGCGAAAAGCCCGCCCCTGCGGCGGGTTTTTCGTCTACGGCACAGAGGACGAGAACTCCTTGCATTTGCTGTGAGACTCAGTAATCTGTAGCTGTAATAATCATTATAAGTGCAGCCAATATAAAAGAACCGGTTGCATAAAACTGGAGGAGAGCAGGAGATGTGGCATTACGCCTCGCGTGCAAGCTTGTGCGCTGCAATTGGCAGTTATCGCCTATCACCCGCTTTCCAGACGTTCCTTTCCCGTTCTCCGATCACGAGTGAATCCGGCCCGGCGTGATGCCGTGCCTGATGCAACCGTGCTGACAGTCGCAAGGGGCCGATGTAATGGCGGACAGCAGCATCGATCGCAATGACACGTTTCCGAAACTTCTGATACGCAACGCCCGGGAGCGGCCACGCCGCGCCGCCATGCGCGAAAAGGACCTGGGCATCTGGCAGACCTGGGGGTGGTCGCAGGTGCTGGACGAGGTGCAGGCACTTGCCGGCGGCCTCATGTCCATGGGGCTTCAGCGTGATGACAAGGTGGCCACCATCGGCAACAACCGCCCGCAGCTCTACTGGGCGGTGGCCGCGGCCCAGTCCATGGGGGCCGTGCCGGTGCCCGTCTACCAGGATTCCGGCGCCGAAGAGATGCAGTACGTGCTCGACCACGGCGACGTGCGTTTCTGCGTTGTCGAGGACCAGGAGCAGGTGGACAAGGTGCTCTCGGTGAAGGATCAGCTGCCCAAGCTGGAAGCCATCATCTACGAGGATCCCCGTGGCCTGCAGAACTACGACGAACCCTACCTGCACTCCCTGGAGAGCATCCAGGAGCGCGGGCGTGAATACGCCCGGCAGCACCAGGGCTTCTACGAGACAGAAGTGGCCAAGGGGAAGGGCGACGATCTCTCCGTGATCGTCTACACCTCCGGCACCACGGGGCGGCCCAAGGGCGTGATGCTCAGCTACGACAATCTGCTCAAGTCCGCTGAGTATGCCACCAAGTTCGACGGGATTACCGAGAACGACGAGACTCTGGCCTACCTGCCGATGGCCTGGGTGGGTGATCATTTCATTACCTACTGCCAGGGTTTTCTCAAGGGCTTCTGCCTGAATTGCCCGGAGTCGCCGGACACCGTGGTCACCGACCTGCGGGAGATCGGGCCGACCTACTATTTCGCGCCGCCGCGGGTGTGGGAGAACCTGATTACCAGCGTCATGGTGCGCATGGAGAATGCCAGCCGCATCAAGCAGAAGATCTTCCACTACTACATGGCTCTGGCACGCCGCGTCGGCGTGGACCTGCTGGAAGGCAAGCAGGTGGGTACCTGGGACCGGATCAACTACGCCATCGGCAACCTGCTGGTCTACGGCCCTCTGCGCAACGTGCTCGGATTCACCCGCATTCGCCTGGCCTACACCGCCGGCGAGGCCATCGGCCCGGACATCTTCGACTTCTTCCGCTCCATCGGCGTCAACCTCAAGCAGCTCTACGGCCAGACCGAGTGCGCCGTGTACCTGTGCCTGCAGAAGGATGACGACGTGCGGCCGGATACCGTGGGGCCGCCCGGCGAGGGCGTCGAGATCCAGCTTGCCGACAACGGCGAAGTGCTCTACCGCAGCCCGGGCGTGTTCATGGGCTACTACAAGAACGACGAAGAGACCCAGAAGACCAAGACATCCGACGGCTGGGTGCACAGCGGCGACGCCGGCATGTTCACCGAGGACGGGCATCTGCGCATTATCGATCGCGCCAAGGACGTCGGCCGCCTGCACGACGGCACCATGTTCAGCCCCAAGTTCGTGGAGAACAAACTCAAGTTCCACCCGCACATCATGGAGGCGGTGGCGTTCGGGCACGAGCGCGAATCGGTGATGGCCTTCATCAACATCGACTTCGAGGCCCTGAGCAACTGGGCCGAGCGCGAGAACATCACCTTCACCGGTTACGTGGACCTGGCCGGTCGGCCGGAGGTCTACGATCTGATCCGCAGGGAGGTGGAGGCGGTGAACCAGGATCTGGCGTCCGATCCGGAACTGGCGCCCATCCAGGTCACCCGCTTCGTGATCCTGCACAAGGAACTGGATCCCGACGATGGCGAGATCACCCGGACCCGCAAGGTGCGTCGGCGCATCATCAATGAGCGCTACCACGAGCTCATCGAGGCCCTGTACCGGGGTGATGAGAGCGCCCACGTCGCGGTGCCGGTGACCTACGAGGACGGTGGCACCGGCGTGCTGGAGGGCACGCTGCGGATCAGCGATGCCACCGCCTACGAACCCATGAAGAAGGCAGGATAAGCCCCCATGTCAGCACAACCACAACATGATGCGCCCGGGCGCAATGCGGGGGAGATGCTGCTGAAGGTGGAGGACGTGCAGCTCTCGTTCGGTGGCGTGCATGCGCTGCGCGACGTGAGCTTCGAGGTCCGCCGGCGGCAGATATTCTCCATCATTGGCCCCAACGGCGCCGGCAAGTCGTCGATGCTGAACTGCATCAACGGCTTCTATCACCCCACCTCCGGGACCATTACCTACAAGGGCGAGCCGCGAAAGCATATGCGGCCCTTCAAGGCCGCGAGTCAGGGGATCGCCCGCACGTTCCAGAACATTGCCCTGTTCAAGGGCATGAGCACCCTGGACAACATCATGAC
>SKYZ01000119.1 GCA_007127625.1 Aquisalimonas sp.
CCCTACATTCTGCTGGCGGAGACGGCAGAGCGCTTCTACAGCAAGCCGCGCGGTTACGCCGGGGATTTCTGGACCATCGAGCTGATCTACCGGAACCGGCCCTGCGGCCAGGGCGCGGTGGGCCGCCTGATCGACGAATGCTTCCTGGAGACCACAGCGGCCCGCGCCGTGCGCAACCGGCGCGGCCTGCTCACCGAGGAGATCGAGCACACAGTGCGCTCACGGGAGGGTGGAGCCACGAACATCACCAGCCTGGCCTGCGGCCCTGCCCGGGAGGTGTTCGACGCCTTTGCGGCACAGCCGGACTATGCCGACAGCGTCCATGCAACCCTGCTCGACATCGATCTGCAGGCCCTCGCTCACGTCGCCGACCAGGCAAAGGCCCGTGGGATGGAGCGGCAAGTCTCGCTGCAGAGCGAGAACCTGATCCGCGTGGCGCTGGGAAAGGCCCGCACTGACATCCGCGATCAGGATCTGGTCTACACCATCGGCCTGATCGACTACTTCGGTGACGAACTGGTGGTCCGCCTGATGAACCTGATCCACGGCATGCTGCGCCCCGGAGGCCGGGTGATTCTCGGCAACATTCACCCCTGCAATCCCACCCGCGGCCTGATGGACCATGTCCTGGACTGGAAGCTGATCCACCGCACCGAAGAAGACATGAACCGGCTCTATGCAAGTTCCGACTTCGGGCGCCCCAGCACGAGCATCCGCTTCGAGAACGAGGGCATCAATCTGTTTGCCGAGTGCATTCGCTGATCAGTCGCCTCCGCGCCGCATGCCCGCCGGCAACGTGGCTGCCCACGCACGGACGCGCGGTGCGGCGGACTCGTAGCCGGCGGCGATGAGCGGGTCCGGCCGGCCGAAATCCAGCATCCCGCAGCGGGGCAGATGCAGATCCAGGTACAGATCGGCAAGGCCGTCGGCGATCACCCGGTCCCGGGCGCGGCTGGAACCGGCGATCATCGACTGCACCAGCGTCCCCCCGATCCCCGGCACGTAGGGCCCGCGTCGGCCGGACGCGAGTCGCCGCGCGAGCAGCCGCCACCCGGAGACCGACAACCCGAAATCCTCAGGTACGCGCGGCCCCTCGTTGAGCGCCACGTCCACGGCGATGACCAGGCCGCGCGGGTTGATGCGCCGCATGGGCTCCACAGGAAGATTGTCCAGCACGCCCCCATCCACGTGCAGCTCGTCGCCATAGGCCACGGGCGGAATCACTCCGGGGATGGCAACACTGGCACGCAGGGCCTTCGTAATGGAGCCCCGCGAATGCGCCACACTCTCCGAGCGAGTGAGATTGGTGGAGACAATGAGCCAGGGCAGCCACAGGTCCTCGATATCTCTTCCCCCGGTGATGCGGTCCGCCCCTTCGGTCATCCTCCCGGCCTTGACCAGCCCCGCCAGCGGCAGCGTCCAGTCAAGCAGGGACGGCGTCAGGACGGCCTTGGCGCGCACTGCCTGCTCCCGGGGATCGAGGTCCAGGGCCACGAGCGTGGCGATCACCGCCCCCATGCTCGTGCCCGCCACCATATCCACGGGCACCCCCGCCTCCTTCAGGGCGCGCACCACCCCCAGGTGTGCAAACCCGCGTGCCCCGCCGCCGCTCAGGACCAAGCTGATGGGCCGCTCCGCAAGGATCCGGGCAAGGCGGGAGAGGTCGCCGGCATGGCCGCGGCGAAGGTGGTAGCAGGCGTCCACGTCCCGGGGCGCCAGCCACCGCGCGGTGCCCCGCGGCGCCTCGGTCTCCGCCATATCACTGTCGGCATGGAACAGGACAAGGCTCTGACGCAGTCGGGAGGCGTTCTGACCCGCCCCCCTGGCGCCGAGTGCCTCCCGCATCCGCGCCTCGGTCGCCGTCACCCCCGGATCGGCGCCGGCATCGGCGATGAGCACGGCGTGATCCGCGTGGCGCAGAACCAGGTCGTTCCAGGAAGTCCACTCCCCGGTCGCCTGCAGCAGCAGGGTCTCGCAACGCACTTCCTGTTCCTGCAGCCACTGCGCAAGCCGGGCGAAGCCAGGGCTGTCCGGGTCACCGCGGTCGAGACCGCGAGCCCCGACGGCCTCATGGGCCTGCGCCCGCGTTCTCAGACCGGCGGCATCCAGCCGCCCCAGTTCCCCGGCGAGGGAATCGGCGAACGCCGGGAGGTCCACCCCCGGGTGCAGGGCGACCAGCGCGATGGTGCGCCGTTGCTCGCCCGGCTTGCGGGCAGTGTGCATGCTTCTCTGCAGGGCAACCCGGGCGATACGAAGCAGGGCCTCTGGGTGGTCCCGCAGTGCTTCGAGAAAACCCTCACGCTCGATGCGGGCAACATGCGTATCGCGGACGGCGACCAGCGTCGCAGTACGGATCCCGCCTTCCACCAGCGCCATCTCGCCCACCAGTTCGCCCGGCCCGACTTCACTGCCCCCGAGCGCTGCGCGTTCATCGCCGGTCACCCGCAATCGGCCGGAGACCACGATGTAGGCCGAGTCCGCCGTGTCGCCACGTCGCACCAGGTGCTCGCCGGCCCGCAGGGACACCCACTCGACGCCAGCCAGAAGTGCGCCGCGCACAGGCTCGCTCACCTCGGGGAAGAGCACCGTGAGCTGGCGCGCGAGTTGCGCCTGGCGGAGCCTCTGCGTGGCCAGTTCGGTCAGCCAACGGGCAATGTCCGGATCGCTCTCCAGCAAGCGCTCGAAATCGGCGGCGACCAGTTCCATGACCGTCGCCGCCGTTTCCGCGACAACGGAGGCCTCCCGCCTGCCATCGGTCAGTACGGCGATCTCCCCCAGCAGGGCGCCTGCCTCCAGCACCGCGAACGCATGCGACGCGCCAGAGCTGTCATGGAACAACGCACGGAGTCGGCCCGTCACCACCACGTAAACGTGCTCGGCGTCGTCGCCCTGACAAAGCAGCGTCTCCCCCGGCTCCAAGTGCCGCTCGCGCGCCTGCGGGGCCAACGCCCGCGCCGCCCCTGGCGACATCCCGCCGGGCAGCGACGCCGCCAGTTTCACCGCGATATCCTCGTTCACGCCGCGCCCCACGGACACCAGGCTTACGCTGGAGTATTCGCCGTGCATACCGGGGGGTCAAGAACACGGCCGGCACCCTGCACCGGATATCCCACTATTTCTCCGTGGCCTGGTAGACGCCGTCCCAGTCCGGTGGTGGCGGGGTCCGCCGGAACGCCTGGATGCGGGCGAGATACAACGCCGCCGGCCCCTCCGGTTCCGCCCTTGCAATGGCCGCGAACGCGGCCTGCGCCTCATTCCAGGACTGCTGGCGATAGGCGCTCAGCGCCCCGGCGAACGCATCCAGGCGCGCACGCGTGGCATGATCGAGATCGCCGCACCGGGCCATCGGCTGAAAAATGCTGATGGCGCCGTCACGCCCCTTGACCCGCACTCGATCGAGTTCGCGGAAGACCACACCAGGGCACTGGCGCATGGTCTCGCCACTGACGATGATCGGCACCCGGTAGCGCCGGGTAAGCCCCTCCAGGCGTGAAGCGAGGTTCACGGCGTCGCCAATCACAGTGTAGTTGAGCCGGGTGCGGGAACCCATGTTGCCCGCCACGACGGTGCCGGAATTGATGCCCACACCGAGGCTGACCGCGGACACGCCATCCGGGGCCGTCAGGTTCATGTCCCGGATGCTCGCCGCCATGGCCAGGGCGGACCGTACGGCTCTCTCGGCGTGATCCGCGCGGGCCAGCGGGGCACCGAAGAGTGCCATGACGGCATCGCCGATATACTTGTCGATCACGCCGCCTTCACCCTCGATGTCGGCACTGATCCGGGTCAGGTACCGGTTCAGAAGATCCAGCAGTTCCGCCGGCGGCAATCGCTCGGCCAGTGCAGTGAAGCCGACGATATCCGAGAACAGAATGCTGGCCTCGCGCTCTTCGCCGCCAAGCTCGATCTCCCGGCTCAGGAGTTCGTCCGCGATTGCCGGTGACACCACCTTCCCGAGCAGTCCACGGACCCGGTCGCGCTCTTCGAGGCCCTGGGCCATGCGGTTGAAGGTCTGGCCCAGGAGACCGAGCTCGTCGCGTTGGCCGATTTCCACACGGGCCTGGTAATCACCCTGCTCGACGCGCTCGGCGCCTACCCGCAGCTTGTGCACCGGTTCACTCACCCGCCGTGCCACCCAGGCGGCGCCCAGCGCAGTCAACAGCAACCCGGCCACGAGCAGACCGAACAGCAGTTGCTGCAGCCGCAGGTAGGGTGCCATGGCCACATCCAGCGACCGTTGCATGCCGACCATCAGACGGTCGTCCCCGCCCTGCCCGAGCCCCCGCAACAGGGAGACCAGGGTTTCACCGCCCAGAGTCGTGTTGAACGCCGCGCCGTCGCGCCACTGCGTGCGTGCCAGGGCTCCCGGCAATGCGTCCCGCTGGTTCGGCGCCAACGTCGACCCCAGCACCTGCCATCCGCCGCCCGCATCCGCCAGTAGCGTGATATCGGCGTGGGTCAAATCCCGGAACCGCTCCACGAAGGCCTGGTCCAGCTCGAATCCGATCACCACCCAGGCCTCGTGGCGGGGCACCAGCAACGGCACCACCACCAGTTGAACGGGGCGACCGGCATCGAGCACCACCGCCGTCGCCTCGCCGTGGGGGTCATCGGCGGCGGCGGCGAGCAGCGAAGTGTGGCGGAAGGCATCCCCTTCCTCCGCCGCCCCGCGGGTCATGGCGATCACCTCTTCGTCCCGGCTCAGCAGAAACACCACCCCGGCACCGATGCGGTCGCCGTGGTTGTGCAGCATGGATTCGATGGTGGGAGCGTCCCGGGTGGCGTAGGCGGACTTGAAGGCAAAGTCGTCGGCCAGCAGCGTCCCCGCCTGCAAAAGACGCGCCTCGCGCTCGTCCAGCAGATTGCCGAAAACGCCGGCAGCCACTTCCAGGGCCTCGTGGATCTCCTGCTCGGCGGCAGCCCGACCCGCCCAGGTGGTCATGGCAAGGGCCAGGGCCTGCGAGATGGTGAACAGAGCCAGAAACAGGACCAGCAGCCGGGTCTGAAAGCGTCGAAACCGCACCATGCCCGCCTCAGGGATACCTGCGATACCTGTCCGGGCGGGGAGTGCGCCTCGGCACAGGCGCCGCTTCGATCTCGACCACCGCCTGGACCTCTGCCGCAGCGCCGCGCTCGAGATCAACCTGCCCGACGGTTTGCCGCTCCTCCGCCAGCCCGTGATGCCACACTTCCACGCGGTACTGGTAGTCCCCGGCCGGCAACGCCGACACGCGCCAGGCACCGTTGCCGTCGGTCAGCCCGTACCACGGCGAATCCACCACGTAGATATGCGCCCGCATCCAGTCGTGGATATTGCAGCCGATGGTGACGATGCCGGGATTCGGGAACTCGATAGGCCGTGGCGGTTCGCCCTCGTACAGGGAAAGCTCGAAGGACTTGGCCTCGGAGAAGGAATAGACGTGGTGGCGAATGTCGTCGTTGTTCGGAAACAGGATCCGGGTATTCACCGGCACCGCAATCGCCGACGGGACAAACTCCTGATCGACCTGATCGATCACTGCCTGGCCGGCGGCGGGACGCTCCGGCAATGCGTCGATGGCCCGCACGACCACGGCCGCCTTTTCCACGGGCTCGCCGTCGGCATCCAGCACCTGAACGCGCACCTCACCGGCGAGCACCGTCACACCCGCCAGGCTGAGGCCGAGCCCGGTCATCAACTGCCAGCTGGCGCGCGCACTTCCCGACCCCCGCCACCTCGCCATCGTGTCCCTCCAAAGCCCCCGACCGAGGCATTGAACACAGGCATCATCCTGCCGCTGATTTCCAGTATAGCCAGCAGGCGACGCTCCACCGGACCAGGCGTGACACATCATGCCCGCCGGCCGCCCGTCGGCCCTGTAACGAGACGCTGATCGTTGCTTCTTGACGCCCGCCCCGTCCTACGGCTTACTTGCCTGAAACGCCGCGTCACCGTGATGATGCGGCGCCCCCACCGTTACAGGAGTACCCCATCGGATGCTGCGTTGTCTGTCGAATCAACGGCCACGGGCGGTTGTGCGCCTGATCCTGTTCACACTGGCGGTCGGCGCCCTGCTTCTGGCCACTCCGGTCCTCGCCACCCCGGTGGCTGAGCAGCTCCGCGAGCGTCTGGAGGCGCTGCCGGAGGGCAGCGGGCAGCTGGCAGCATCCGGGGAAGCCATTCATGCCGAGAGGGCGCTGCGCAGGTTCTACACCGATCGCCTGTTTGCGCCGGCCTGGTCAGACGACAGCGGTGCCCGCATGGACCGCGTCACAACCGTCAGGGATCTGCTGGAGCTGGCCGACATACACGGCCTGTCTGTCGCCGACTACCATGCCGGGGCCATCGACGCACTGCTGGAGGAGGCGCCGGAGGATCCCACCGCGGGCTGGCTGGCGGACCTGGAGCTCCTGGTCACGGACAGCTACCTGATGCTGGCCTCCCACCTGGCCCTGGGCCGCCTGGACCCGGTCACCCTGGATCCGCAGTGGTTTGCCGCGCGCCAGGACATAGAACCGGCCAAACTACTGAAGCGGGCACTTGACGAGAACACCCTGCAGGGCACCATCGAAGGCCTGCTCCCGGCGTCGGACGAATACGCCCGACTGCTCGATGCCTACGCGACTCACCGCGACATGGCGGACGACGGAGGCTGGCCCAGCCTGCCGGAAGGGCCCACGCTCCGCCGCGGTGACGAAGGGGAGCGTGTCCTGGCCCTGGCGCAGCGGCTGCACGCCACCGGCGAACTGGACGCGGAACCGGGCAGCTCCTTCGACGGCGCCCTGCACAATGCCGTGCAGGCATTCCAGCGCCGGCACGGCCTGGAACCCGATGGCCTGGTCGGGCCGAACACCCGCCGCGCACTCAATATCTCGGCCACGGACCGGGCCGAACAGATCCGCGTCAACCTGGAGCGGTGGCGCTGGCTGCCCCGGGAACTGGGTGAGCGGCATATCCGGGTCAACATTGCCGGCTTCGACATGGTAATGATGGACCGCGGGGAGGAAGTGTTTGCCAGCCGCGTCATCGTTGGTCGGGACTATCGCCGCACACCAGTCTTCACCGGGCGCATGACCTACCTGGTTCTCAATCCGAGTTGGGAGGTGCCCAACAGCATCGCGGTCAACGACATCCTCCCCCAGGTGCGCCAGGACCCGGCCTACCTGGATCGCATGGGGTTCCGCGTGCTCCGCGGCTGGGGAGCCGATGAACGCGAGATCGACCCCGCAACCGTCGACTGGAACCGCCTGGGGCGCAACAACATGCCCTTCCGCTTCCGCCAGTCCCCCGGGCCGCTGAACGCGTTGGGTCAGGTCAAGTTCATGTTCCCGAACCGCTTCAACGTCTACCTGCACGACACCCCGGCGCGAAACCTGTTCGATCGCGCCCGGCGGGACTTCAGCTCCGGGTGCATCCGCGTGGACAACCCCCTCGAGCTCACCCGCGTTCTACTGGACGACAGCAGCCGCTGGGACCGCGGCGCCATTGACAGGGTGATCGACGGCAAACGGGAACAGACCGTCTCACTGCGGCGCCCGGTGCAAGCGCATCTGCAGTACGCCACCGCCTGGGTCGACGACGATGGCCGCGTCCAGTTCCGCGAGGACATCTACAGCCGGGACGAGCCGGTACGTGCCGCACTGGCGGCCCTGCCGCCGCGCCCGGTGAGGACGGGCAGATGAAAACGACGCTGCGGTGGTTGACCGCCGCTTGCCTGCTTCTGGTGTGTACCGCCAGCTTCGCCAGCGCGTTCGACCCGGGCCGGGCCGACTTCCGCATCAGTGTGGACGGCCTGGACAACCCGTACCGGGTCCTGGCGATTCCCGTGATGCCCGAGGCCCGCGTTCACTTCCACAGCCCCGATCTGCCAGCCGCCGCGCTCTCGGCCAGGGCGGACAGCGACACTCTTGCGCCCCGCAGTGACCGCGGCTGGTCGTGGCACGCGCCCTCGGCCCCGGGACACTACCCGCTGACCTTCAGGCAGGATGCCACCGGCGAGACCATGACCTTCAACATGCTGGTGATGACGCCGCGCACTGCCAAGGTCAACGGCCGCATCGAGAACTATCGCATCGGCCGGTACCCCCGCAAGCCGTTTCGCGGGCTGGACGTCTACCTGCCGCCGGAGGGATTCATCCGCGTCGATCCGGCGCTGGCCGGTCTTGCCGTCTCGCCGCACTTCACCCTGGGGCAGTTCCTGTCCAAGCAACAGGCGGGATGGCCGCGTTTCGTCCTCGTTCGACCCGAACTCCTGCTGGTTCTCGAACAGTTGCTGGAGACGGTGAACGAAGGAGGCGTGCGGACCGACGGGTTCACGGTCATGAGCGGCTACCGCACCCCCTTCTACAACACCGCCATTGGCAACGGGGGATACAGTCGTCACCAGTGGGGCGGCGCCGCAGACATCTACATCGACCAGCGCCGCCCCCACGGCCGCATGGATGACCTCACCGGCGACGGCCGCAGCACCATCGCCGACGCCCGCTTCCTGGCCGCAATCGCCGAGGGTGTCATGGCCGACATGGACGTCGAGGGCGGCATCGGCATCTATGGCAGCGCCCCGCACCGCGGACCCTTCGTCCACGTGGACGTACGCGGCTTTCCCGCACGCTGGGAATTCTGACCCGGCCTACCCAGAGCAACCTCCCGGCGGCGGGCTTTCCTGATCCCCGCCGGCAGGAACCGGCACGCCGCAGCGTGCTAACCTGACCCTGCAGTAGCGGTAAACCGGAGGTGCGTGATGCCCGGACTGAACGGTGTCCTGGAGACAGCGCTCTACGTGGAGGACATGGACCGCGCCCGTGAATTCTTCGAGGGTGTCATGAACCTCGAGCCCTTCACCGCGGACCACCGCTTCACCGCGTACGATGCCGGCGGCAGTACGATTCTGCTGTTGTTCCTGCAGGGAGCGACGCTGGAGACGGTGGTGCTGCCAAAGGAGATGGGCACCATTCCACCCCACGACGGCGAAGGAAGGCTGCACGTCGCCTTTGCCATTGCCGCCGCGGACCTGCCCGATTGGGAGGCCCGGCTGGAGCGTCACAGCATCGCCATCGAAGGCAGAACCCACTGGCCCCGGGGCGGAGAGAGCATCTACTTCCGTGACCCGGACGGGCATCTGCTGGAGCTGGCAACCCCGGGCGTCTGGCCGACGCGGTGACGCGGGACCCCCTTGTAGGACGAGTACGCATGTAGGGCGGATCTCCGGATGCGCCGATCAAGCGTCGATGAACTGCCTTGGTTTCCATGTCTGTCCACGGCGGACCTAAAGGTCCGCCCTACGCGTGTCGGAGGGGGCCTCCCGGCTGCTCGGCAGGGAGGGCCCGGGCTCAACGACCGCTGAGCGGCGTGCTGCATGCCGGACACACCCTGTGCCGGGCGGTGATCCGGGTGGTCGGGGACTTCTCCTTGTTCCTGTCCCAGCAGTGGGGGCAGTAAAGCGCGTCATCGTTGGCGAACTGGTAGCACCCGATCCGGGTGGCAACGGGTTGGTCCTCGCCGCCGCCCCGGGACTGCCGCAGGCGCAGGTTCTCCGCTTTCAGTCCGTCGACCTCCCGCTGCAGAGTCTCCACATCTTCCCGGGCACCGGCGAGTTCGCCGCTCAGGGCATCCAGGGATCGCGCCCATGCCTGCGCATCCTTCTCGTCGGCCTGCCGCATCCCCTCCACGAGCGCCATCGCTCGCTCAAGCCGTGTGTCCGTATTCATGGGCCTCCTCTGTGGTCATCCCGTCGCCCCCCGAGGGGCCGGTGGTGCGAGTTTCGGGTAGCACCTGTCATCAGCGCAAGGGGGCAGTGCCGGTCTGCCGAGGAACTCTGGGCGAGGACTCTGCGCAAATGTGCGAGCCATATCACACACTGTTTCCCGGGATTCTGGTGGTGTAACTCGTCAAACAGCGATAACAGGCCATTACCAGGAAGGGGCCGCACCGATCCGAGCGGCCACACGAGGTACAACAAGGAGGAGGCACCATGGGGTCCACAATGCACACCTTGCGGGAGATGGCGGAGGATCCGCAGGCATCACTCTCCGACATCCTGGAGAAGGCACTGTTGCAGGCGACCGTTCTGCGCCAGAAACCCATCCAGCAGTGGCTTCGCCGGGAGCGTGACGGCTACGCAGCCGATGAACCGGTTCCCGACTACCGGCGTGCCGAAGGCACCACGCTGCTGGCCTGGCGACCCGGCGCCGGCTGGATCCAGGCACCGGTGGACGAGACCAGGATTGCCGGCCTGACCACGGCCGAGTTGCGCATGGATGTTCCGGATCTGCTGCGCAAGCGCGACCGGATCATCAAGGACGGTGGCGTGCGCGAGGAACTGGAAGGCTCCGTGCAACAGCGACTCCAGGCCGAAACCCACCTGGACACCCGGCTCGCCCTGGTGGTGCCGGCACGGAGCTACGTACGAATCCTCGACACCCTGCGCCTGGCGGTGAAGGTGTGGTCGGATCGCCTGATCGAGGCCGGGATCGAAGGGCACGGCTCCGCGTTCACCGGCGAAGAGAAGCAGCTGGCACAGCCCATTGCTGACCAACTGGACGAGATCCTGGCCGAAGCCGCCGCGCTCCAGGCGGAACTGCCACCGCCGACTGCGCCCGGCTTCATGGCGCGTCTGTTCGGGCGGGCCTGACACTCCAGCGGGGACTGTCCCCCTCCCCGGCCGGCGTCACCGCCCGCCGGGGAGCATCCCCGTACACTCAATTGCCGAAGTCCAGGGCCACCTGGTCCCGGCCGCCCGCCTTTGCCCGGTAAAGCGCCCCGTCCGCCCGAACGATGAGGTCGGAGAGCGCATCATTTTCCCCGAGCTCGGCCACGCCGATGCTGACCGTCACCCTTTCCCCGGATGACGGAATCACGGCATCCACAGCCGTCCTGAGGCGCTCCGCGAGTTCGGCAGCCGCCTGGAGACCGGCGTGCGGCAGCAGCACCAGGAATTCCTCGCCACCCCAGCGACACAGCCAGTCGGCTTCACGGAGCTGCCGGCCAACCAGGTTAGCGACATCGATCAGGACCTGGTCGCCAACCCCGTGGCCATGCACGTCGTTGATGGCCTTGAAGTTGTCCACATCCATGAAGATCAGCGAGATCGGGTACTGGTAGCGGCGGGCACGCTCAATTTCCTCGCGGGCGATCTGGTCGAGTTTCAGCCGGTTCCACACACCCGTGAGCTGATCGGTATTGGCGAGCTTGTAGAGCTTTTCCTGGTTTTCCAGCAGTTCCTGCTCGACCCGCTGTCGCCGGGCCGCCTCCCGCACGAGCTTGCGGTTGAGGCGCGCAATGCGCATGGTCACGAGGCTGATCAGCAACATCGCGGCAACGGAGCCGAGCGCCATCATGTACGGCCAGGTCCGTCCCGGCTCGGTGTATTCCTCATACAGGAACCCGCGCAGATCCACCGGCCCCTCGGCCATTCCCAGATCCACGTAGCTCTGGGCAATGGACTCCCAGCGCGCGGGATTCATTTGGCCCAGCTCCACCAGGTCGGGCATGACAAGTTCCCTGATGCGCTCGGCCTCGAACCGCAGGTGCTCCCGGGACTTGTGGGGAGCATACTTACGGTGGATGAGGTCGACCGTTTCGTCGATGTGATTCAGGGCGTAGTCCCACCCCTTGAGGCTGGCATCGCGGAACGCCTCGACCTCCCGTGGCTGGTTCTCGGCCAGGTCTTCGCGGGTGATCAGTACGTCATTGTAGAAGTTGACCCCGTACTCCCGCGGACGCAGCAACCGGTAGTCGATACCCTGTTGTTCGAGGAAGTGGGGTTCGTTGGTCTCGTAACCATCGTAGGCGTCGGCCACGCCGGTAATGAGGTCATCAAGGTCAAAACTCGTTGGCACGAGCTCGAGCTGATCCGTGTCCATCCCTTCGCGCCTTAACATGGCCAGGAGTTCGGCACTCTCGGGAGGGGGCATCAGCATCAGACGCTTGCCGGCGAGGTCCAGCGGCGTATGAATGCCGGAATCCGCGCGAACGATCCAGACGATGGGCGAGGTCTGCATGATGGCAGCCAGGGCCACGTAATAGCCGGCGAACTGGAACTGATGGGTCCAGCGCAGCTGCAGCGTGAAATCGGTCATCGCCTGCGACGCGGGCGCCGCCAGGCAGGCGATCAACAGCAGCAGAAAACGGTGTGTGAGGCGCAGGCGCATCGCTCCCTTCCGGTGGCTGCGGGGTCACCTGGCAACAGAACACGGACTCGTTTCCTCGAATCCGCCACCCCGCAAAGTAAGCAGGCCAGCCGGGCCGCAGGGACCACCACGTTGCGACCAGCATTCGCTCACTTTGAGCGAATAAGGGAGCAGTCTCAAACTGATCGGTCCAGAATTGCGGCGTACGTCACGCTAGAAGAGGAAGCTCACCCCGCATGCCCCACCCCGATGCCCTGACGTCATCATCCACCGGCAACGCCAGGGACACTAGGCTGGGGCACCCGGGGGGATCAGCACCGCGGCCCCCGTCAGCCGCCCGTCCCGCAAGTCCGACAGGGCCTCGTTCGCCCGCTCGAGCGGATACCTGGTGACCTCGGTGCGAACGGGCACCTCCGGCGCCAGCGCCAGGAACTCCGTGCCATCCTGCCGGGTGAGATTGGCCACGGAGTGGATGCTGCGCTCTTCCCAGAGCAGGCGGTAGGGGAACGACGGGATGTCGGACATGTGAATGCCGCCGCTGACGACACGGCCGCCGGGGCGGACATGCTTCAGCGCCCGCGGCACCAGGCTGCCCACCGGCGCAAACAGAATGGCCGCGTCCAGGGGTTCCGGCGGGTCATCATCCGAGCCACCGGCCCACACCGCACCCAGGCGGCGGGCGAACGCCTGCGCCTGCTCATCGCCGGGCCGGGTGAATGCGTAAAGCTTCTGTCCGCGGGAGATGGCCACCTGCGCCAGGATGTGCGCCGCTGCGCCGAAGCCGTAGATGCCCAGCCGCCGGGGTTCCGCCCCACCCGCCATGCGCCATGAACGGTAGCCAATGAGGCCGGCGCACAGGAGCGGTGCCGCCTCGGCCGGCTCGTACCCGGAGACCGGAAAGCAGTAGCGGGCGTCGGCCACCGTGTACTCGGCGTAGCCGCCGTCCAGGGTGTAGCCGGTGAAGCGGGCGTTGCCGCAGAGATTCTCCCGGCCTGCGCTGCAGGCCTCGCAGTCGCCGCAGGTCCATCCCAGCCAGGGTACGCCGACCATGTCACCCTGGGTGAACCCGGTGATGCCGTCGCCCAGTGCCGTGATTTCGCCGACGATCTCGTGACCCGGGATGACCGGCAGGCGCGGATCCGGCAGCTCGCCGTCCACCACATGCAGGTCCGTACGGCAGACACCGCAGGCATGGATCCGCAGCTGGAGCTGCCCCGGCCCGGGTTGCGGCACCGGAACGCTCTCCTGGCGCAGCCGCTGCCCCGGCGCGTGAAGGCGCATGGCCTGCATGGTCTGGTGGTTCATGCACGGGCACCTGCTTGAATGGCGCGAGGACAACTTCAGCTTACCAGAGCGGCCTGTTCGGGCACTGCCACCAGACGCGGACTGTCTTGACGTCAACGTGGTTGGCGCTCATTGTTCGTGATCGTACAAAGTTGCGAGCCTGACGCTCGGACGTTCACCCCACAACCCGGGAGATCCGAATGGCCGATTCCAACGGAACCTACACTCCGCCGAAAGTCTGGACCTGGGACAAGGAAAGCGGTGGCAAGTTTGCCAGCATCAACCGGCCCATCGCCGGGCCCACCCATGAGAAGGACCTGCCGGTGGGGAAGCATCCGTTGCAGCTGTATTCCCTGGCCACACCCAATGGGGTGAAGGTCACCATCATGCTCGAGGAACTGCTGGCCCTCGGCCACGCTGGGGCGGAGTATGACGCGCACCTGATCAGGATCGGCGAAGGCGAGCAGTTCAGCAGCGGCTTCGTCGCCACCAACCCGAACTCGAAGATCCCGGCGATGCTGGATCAGAGCACCACGCCGGCGACGCGGGTGTTCGAGTCCGGCTCCATCCTGTTCTACCTGGCGGAGAAGTTCGGCGCATTCCTGCCCACCGGGATTCCCGAGCGCACGGAATGCATGAACTGGCTGTTCTGGCAGATGGGCGCGGCGCCCCTTCTGGGCGGCGGCTTCGGGCATTTTTATGCCTATGCACCGGAGTCGTACGAATACCCCATCAACCGTTTCGCCATGGAAGTGAAGCGCCAGCTGGACGTGCTGGACCGCGAACTGGCGGACAAGCGCTACGTCATCGGCGACGAGTACACCATTGCCGACATGGCAATCTGGCCGTGGTACGGCGCGCTGGCCCTGGGGCGGCTTTACAAAGCCGGCGAGTTCCTGCAGGTGCACACCTACGAGAACGTGGTTCGCTGGGCCGAAGAGATCGACCAGCGGCAGGCCGTACAGCGGGGGCGCATGGTCAACCGGACCTGGGGTGAGCCCCATCACCAGCTGCCGGAGCGCCACGACGCCAGTGATTTCGAACTGAGAACCGGCGACAAGCTGGACGCCGGGAACGGCTGACACAGGGAGTTGACGCACTGAACGCCGGACCGACGGGCACGGGCTTGTCGGTGTGCCGTACTCGGCCTATTCGTAGGGGCGGCTACAGCGCTACGGTCTCGAGCGGGCGCTACCGGGTGATCGCGGCAACATCGTGGTCGCCGGCGGCCTTCGCAGGCGTCTCCATTTCGGCCGCGATACGCGCGGCCTGACGACGAAGGCCATCCATCGGCCGGGCGAAGCCGAAGATCCCGGTGATGTGCAGGAACAGCCGGTAGAGAAAACGCAGACCGTCCCGCGGCCGACGCGGGATCAGGTGCATGTGCGCGTGGGAAATGTGCTGGTTCGCGGCCTTGCCGTCGTTGACCAGCAGGTTCGTGCCCTCCAGCCCAAGCCCCGCACGCCGCTGGGCCGCCAGCAGGCGGTCGAAGACCGCGTACAGGTGCGTTCGTGTGGCCTCATCCAGCTCATGGAGCTGCCCCACGTGCTGCCGCGGGATCAGCAGCACGTGCCCCTCGCCCAGCGGGTAGATGTCCATGAAGGCGACACACAGCTCGTCCGCATACACCTGGGCCGAGTGCTCCTGCCCGGCGATGATCCTGCAGAATACGCAGTCGGTCTCAGACATTTCTCGGCACTGAAGCTCCACGCTGACCCACCGGGAATCGATACCCGGGCGGCTTTCGGAACCGATTCTCGGCGATCGAAACGTCTAAGGCTACCTTGCCGTGATCTCCTGGCAAGGGCGATCACGGCAACCTGATCACCCTGCGGTCACGATACGGGCCTGCCCTCCCCGCGAACGATCTCGATGAGCGCGTTCAACGCGTCGGTCGCCGTGAAAATGCCCAGAAACTGGCTATCCTCGTCCTGGACGATGACGCTGCCCACCTTGCTATCGGACATCGCGTAGGCCACATCGTCCAGGGGCGTGGTGGCGGCAACCGTCATGGGGTCAGTGGCCATGATGTCGGCAGCCCGCACCTGAAACTTGTCCGTATCCGGCAGACCGATGACGATGCGCACATCGCGGTCACTGATCACGCCCACGACCATATCCCCGCGAAGGACGGGAAGATGGCGAATCCCGTGCTTCTCCATAAGATGCCGGAGTTCATCCACATTCATGTCTTCGGTGGCAGTGACCGGGTCAGGCGTGGTGAACTCATCCACCGGCACTCGTGCTGATTTCATTGCATCCTCCTGTGATCGTCCGGATAAGGCCCCAGCCTACGCCCGAACCGTCCCAGCCATCCAGCCACCGCCAGCGGCATGCGGCACCCAGGCACCCCACGGCGGCGGCCCTCCGGGTGGGCGTGCCAGATCCTGTCCTCGGCCTCCGGCAGGTGGCACGCCGGTCAGTACTTGGCACAATGGTATCTGCCGCTGCAGCGCGCAGTGGCACTGCACATCGGGAGTAGCCGTGATGGCCAAAGGGTTCGGGGACGAGGACGACGTTCAGCAGCAGATCGAGACCACCATCGAGGATGAAGTGCGGCGTGCCCGCGGCGCGCTTCCCAGTGGCGAGAGCCTGAGCCACTGCGAAGAGTGCGGACAGCCCATTCCCGAGGCGCGCAGGAAGGTCCTCCCCGGCGTGCGCCTGTGCGTCGGCTGCCAGGAAGCCCACGACCGCGAAACCGGGCCCGGTCGCCTCTACAATCGCCGCGGGTCCAAGGACAGTCAGCTACGCTGAGCGCCCCGCGGAGCCAAGCCGCCCACCTTCGCTAACAGGGCCGCAGTCGCAGTACCGCCTGCGATA
>SKYZ01000410.1 GCA_007127625.1 Aquisalimonas sp.
GTCATGCTCGGCCCGCGCAAGGTGCGCGGACAGTCCCGCAGCGAGGCGCGTGCCACCGCCGACCGGCTGCTGGAAAGAGTAGGACTGATCGAGTGGGCCGACCAACGGCCCAATCAGCTCTCCGGCGGCCAACAGCAGCGTGTGGCCATTGCCCGTGCGCTGGCGGTCAACCCGAAGGTCATGCTGTTCGACGAGCCCACCTCGGCGCTGGACCCGGAGCTGCGCGGCGAGGTGCTGCAGGTCATGCAGGACCTCGCCGGCGAGGGCATGACCATGCTCATCGTCACCCACGAGATGCGCTTTGCGGAGGCGGCAGCCCACCGTCTGATCTTCATGGACCAGGGGCGCATCGTTCACGACGGCCGGCCCGGGCCCATGTTCGCCGACCCGCCTTCGGAGCGTTTCCGTGAATTCCTGGGGCACGTGAAGTCCTAGGCATGCTGGCGAGCCAGGCGATCTTTGGGTACCGTGCGTCCGGACCCCATGGACGAACCAGGAGCACAGCTTTGGAACCCCCAGCCAAGACGGACACCCGCGAAGCCACCGGCACACCCAACAAGACCTGGGTGATTGTCGTCTACGTGCTCTATCTGATCGGCTTCTTCACCGCCATCACGGCGCTGGTCGGCGTCATCATGGCCTACCTGAAACGCCAGGAGGCGACGCCCGTCGAACAAAGCCACCTGCAGTTCCAGATCCGCACCTTCTGGATCGGCCTGCTGATGATTGTCGTCGGATCCATCCTCACCGCCATCGTGATCGGCGGCCTGGTCCTGCTCTTCTGGTTCGTCTGGACCCTGGTGCGTTGCATCAAGGGCCTGATGCGCATCAATGAAGGCCGGGGCATCGACGAGCCGACGAGCTGGCTATTCGGCTGACCGCCGCGCGGCGACGACAGGATCCGTGCCACGGCCCGATACGGCAACTACTTACGAAGATTCCCGAATGGTGCGTCAGGCGCAAATCCCTAGACTGGTCATCAACGGCGAACAACACATCGCATCGCCGCTGACAGTCAAGATCACACTAGGAGATTCGCCATGATGATTCGCAACCTGATCACCACCGTTGCTCTTGCCGGCTTTGCCACCGGCGCCTTTGCCCTGGACAGCACCGAACAGCGCCTGGTCGACTACGGCTTCATGCCGGAGCAGATCCAGCCCTCCCAGGTGCTGGACACCGTGGAAGTCTCCCATGGCAGTGTCGGTATGGACCAGGCAGTCGCTCTGGGCTTCACGCCCGCCGCCACCCAGGTGCGTTACACGGGACAGTTCCAGAAGCAGCCCGAGCCGGAACTCACCGTCATGGACCAGCGCCTCCAGGACCTTGGCTTCCAGGGCGAAACCTTGACCTACCGAGCCATGCCCTCGGACCACGACAGCGAGCAGATGGCCGGGCGCGGGATGCGGTAAGCGTCCGTAACCTCGGCCTTCAAGAAGGTATCCGGGGGCGACGACGCCGACAGGCGTGGCCGCCCCCGTCTTCGTTTCGCTGGACCCACCTCGGGGGACACACCGAAACCTTGTCGCCTCCCGTTTCAGCTGCCCTGGATCGACAGGGCGAGCCACGGCGGTGACCTCACGCCGAACCCTGCGCCCGATCCGCATGCCCCAGCGATTTGTCCGGCGCGATCCGGTCACGAACGCGACGCTTGAGTTCCGTGATCGCCGGGAAACCACCGTCCACAGCCCGTGACCACACGCGCTCACCGTTGGCGTGCACCTCGAAAATACCCCCTGCCCCGGGGGAGAGCACCATACGGTCAATGTCGCTGTCGAAGGTCGTGAGCAGCTCCTGGGCCATCCAGGTCGCCCGGAGCATCCAGCGGCAGCGGGTGCAGTAGGCAATCTCCACGACGTTGTCGCTCATGCGGTCTGTCCTCTCCGGCTCTGCAGTCAGTGGACCACCGTCACCGGGCAGTGCGCCGCATGCAATACCCGCTGACTGATACTGCCCAGCAGAAATTCCCGTATGCGGCCGTGCCCGTGCCGGGCCATGATGACTTCCGAACCGGGGTTGGCGCGAGCGTGGTTGATGATCGCCCGGGCCGGTTTCCCGGGACGTTCGATCTCTTCGACGGCGACAACGTCCGGATCGAACTGCTTCCGGGCACGGGCGAAAGCCTCCTTGGCGCTGACGCGGGCAACGTCCCTGAAACTCTCCTCGGAGAACGTATCTGCCCCCTGCAGCTCGCCGACGTTGCCGCCACCGCCGGCATAGATTTCCCGCGGTGACGACGGAAATACGTGCAGCAGGTGAACCACCGCCCCGGTGGCCTTCGCAACAGTGTTGGCGTATCCGGCGGCAAGAAGAGACCGCTCGGAGTCATCCACCGGCACAATCAGGACGGCGCCGCCACCGGCATCCGGTTGCGGTTCCACCCCCTGGGTCACGACCGTGACCGGGTACTCGGTACTGTGGATGACGCCCTCGGTGACACTGCCCACCAGAAGCTCCCAGATTTCCCCGGCCCCGCGGCGGCCCATGACAATCACCGGACTGTCCACACCGCGGGCGTAGTGGGAAACTGCGTCGGCAGGATCACCACTGAGAATGCGGTCGACGACATCGACACCCCCGCCGAGAACAGCGCGCGTGTGCTCGAACGCCCGCTGGGCGCTTTCCCGCCTCATGCGGTCGAATTCTTCCATCGACAGACGGTCCTCCACCGCCTGCCCGCCGGTGTATCCCATGCGCTGCATGAGCATGCCCGGCGTATCCTCGAACACATGGAGCAGCTCCATGCGCGCTCCTGCGGCACGTGCCAGGCGTTCGCCGTAACGCGCCGCAGCGCTGGCATGCTCCGAACCGTCCACGGGCACCAGAATCGTTCCGATTGCGTTATCCATCGCCGGCACCTCCATAACCGCATTGCCTGACCCAAGTATGTACCGGGGCCGGGCCTCCGGGAACGGTCGCGACGCCCCATCGGCCCGGGCTCACTTCAGGAGCTGACCACCGCGACCGGCACACCGGCGCTGCGCAGAACGGACATGGCAAAGCTGCCCATGCCGAACCGCTCCAGCAGGGAGACGTCGTGGGTGCCCGTGACGATCAGCGCACCCGGGATCGAATCCGCCAGCTGCGCCACGCCCGTGGCGGGGTGAGGGTGCTCGAGGATCATCCAGTCCGTGGCCACCCCCCTTTGCTGCCGTATGCGCTCGGCATGATCCTTCAGGTAGTGCCATTCCGATGTGTGCTCTTGCTCCCAGTCGACACTGCGCTGGTCCACGGCCGCCGGAAGTGCGCCCTGAGCCGTCTGCTTCACCCCCAGGTCAGCACCGGTCAGCCAATCGGCGCCCTCGGCACCGGTTCCCGCTTCACCGAGGCCGACCCGGGCGAACACATGGACCAGTTGCAGTTCCGCACCCAGCGATCTGGCCAGTTCCACGGCACAATCCAGCGCCATTGCGGCCTGCTCGGAGTTGTCCATGCACACCAGGAGCGTTCTGATCGGTGGTACCCAGTGCACCGACAACCGGGGTCCGGCCAGGACAACGGGCCGGTGCGCCCGGCGGACCACATCCGCGGCGACGCTTCCCAGGACGAGCTCCCGGAGCGGACCGCGAGCGTGCGTGGTCATGCACAGGAGCGCCTCATCCGAGTTGTACCCGAGCAGCAGCGTGGCGGGATGCTCCGAGACCTCCACGCGAATCGGGATGTTCTCGTGGCCGGCACGCTGGAGCGCGGCAGACAGATCGCTCTCCCGCGCCGCCGCCTCGCTCTGGGAGGCGACGACCGAAAGCAGCTCGCACGACACCCCAAGCTGGATCGCAAGCGCATGCCCCGGGGCGACGGCGGCCAGGGAGCGTTCGGAACCGTTTGAAGGAATCACGACACGGGAATTCATAACGCCTTCCCCCTCTGACGGCTACTCCTGTCTGCAGTATGGCCGACCCTCACGGCTCTGCCTCCCCCGATGTCCACCCTCTACCAGACTCCCGCATCACCGCCTTGCATGCCTGGACGCATCGTCTACGCTTGAATAGTAGACCGGTCGGTCGGACGACGAGGTGATGATGGCGACCACCAAGGACCAGTTGCTACAGGCGGGCATGGCGCTGCTGCTGGAGCGCGGGTACAACGATCTCGGCATCCAGGCGATCCTGAAAGCCACCGGGACGCCCAAGGGCTCGTTCTATCACCACTTCCGCAGCAAGGAAGATTTCGCACTCCAGGCGATCGACCGCTACATGGCCGAAGTCCATCAGGGACTCGACGGCGCACTGACGGATTCCTCCTTGACCCCGCTGGCGCGCGTCCGGCGCTTCTTCGAGATCTCGCGCGACAAGTACAGCCAGGATGGTCACCTGGGCTGCATGCTGGGCGGCCTGGGACAGGAGATGTCCGGCATCAGCGAGGGGTTCGCGCGCAGGATCGAGCAGTGTTTCTCCGAGATCGCCGACCGGCTCGCCGCCTGCCTGGCCGAAGCCCGTGATCGCGGGGAACTCGCTGCCGACGCGGACCCGAGGGAGATGGCCGAGTTATTGCTGAACTGCTGGGAGGGGGCCGCCCTGCGCAGCCGTCTGCGCAGGGACCCCCGCCCTCTGGACGACATGCTGGATTTCTATTTCTCGCGCGCGCGCTCGGCCTGAGGCCAACGCAGCGCTATCGGCCCGGCGCCATAACGGGCAGCCCGCCGGGCCCGCTACACACTGGCTGCCCCCTTGTGGCCGGCGTGCCTGTTGGCTACAGGAATGATCACGGCGAAATGTGCACGAGAGGAGACACGACCATGATGGAACTCCATTTGCGCTCTGTTGACGGGGATCGGCTGGTGCCGGTGAATCTGGGCGGGCTCGCGCTATCCGTACGCGGCGAGCTGTCGTTCAAGGAGGGTGCCGGGGCGATGCAGGACAAGATCCGGACCATCGACGGCAATCGTGGGCCGGCGGTGATCGTGCGCTGCGCCGATCGTCGGGACGCCATGCAGTGCCTGGAATTCGCTGCGCGTCACGGGCTGCTGGTCACCATGACGAACGACCGCAGGGACCCTCGCTCCTGGGACGGCTGTGACCAGGGGATTGCCGTGGACATCTCGGCACTGTCGCGCAGGAGAACCCGGAACCTGGCCCCGACCGACACCGCCGGGTAGCAGGCAGCCGCTGCGGGCCAGGGTGCCACAGCGCCCTGGCCGCACAGGGAAAGGTGGAACCATGAATGTCGCACCGACGGTACGCTTCTGTCGTCTGCACAGCGGCTCCAGCGTGGCCTATGCTTCGATGGGCTCAGGAAAGCCGCTGGTGATGCTGCCAGGATGGTTGTGTCATGTCCGCGAATTATGGACCCACCCAGCGGCGGCCAGTGCCAGAACCCGCCTGGCCCGACATCACCGTTTCCTCTGGTACGACCGCCTGGGCTGCGGCCTGTCGGATCGCCACGGCTTCGACTTGTCCCTGGACAACGACGTGGCACAACTCGAGGCGGTGCTGGACACCGCGGGTATCCAGCGGGCAAGCCTGATCGGCTACTCCTTCGGTGCCGGGCCGGCCACCGCGTTCGCCGCCCGTCATCCCGAGCGGGTCGAGCGCCTGGTCCTGTATTCAGCCTTTGCCCGCGGCAGCGCTGTCACCTCCCCCGAACGATTCGAGGCCCTCAAGCACCTGGTCCGGATGCACTGGGGGCTCGGTTCCAGAGCCCTGGCGGCGATCATCGTGCCCACGGGGAGTTCCCGGGACATTCAATGGTTCACCCGCTTCCAGCAGATGGCAGCAAGCGCCACCATGGCAGAAGCACTTCTGGATCACATCCGCTCCATGGATGTTCGTGCCTGGCTCCCGGAGGTTCGCGCACCGACGATGGTCCTGCATCACCGGGACGACCATGCCGTGCCACTGAGCGCCGGCCAGGAGGTTGCGGCGCTGTTACCGGACTGCGAGCTCCAGGTGCTGGACGGCAATGAGCATGATCCCTTCATCCGGGATTCCGGCTCGGTGGTGGAGACGTTGCTCGGCTTTCTCTCCGGACGTCCCACGGACGCTCCCTCCCGGAAACCCGCCGCGCCTGTCGACCTGAGCCGGCGCGAACGCGAGGTGCTCGCGCTGATCGCCGAGGGCATGTCCAACAAGGCCATCTCCACCGCGCTCGGCATCGCCACCGGCACGGTGGAGCGCCACGCCTGCAACATCTATGGCAAGCTCGGTGTCCGCTGCAGGGCCGAGGCGGTCCGCTCTGCGCTGACCATGAGCTTCTCCTCGCCGCCGCCCTCCTCCTGACGCACCACCGGTTCCGATGTTTGCACGCCCCCGGGAAACGCGCCCGTGCGCGCGAGCCGGGGCACTACAGGTTTTCCGATAGCACCTCCTGGCGGTTTCCCGCGATGCGCCGACAACCACCTCTATCCATGATGGCGTGGAACGGACCGAGCAATGGAGGAGAGCACCATGACAACCCCACTGGATAGCAGTGAAGCACGCACCGGCAACGGCACCGGCTACGCCCTGGAAGGCACCATGCTGGAGATCTGCTCCTGCGGATCGCCCTGCCCCTGCTTCATCGGCGAAGACCCTCACGGTGGCGAATGCTTCGGCGTCATCGCCTTTCACCTGGAGCACGGGCGCATCGGGGACGTGGATGTTTCCGGACGCACCGTGGTGAACATCGCCCACATTCCGGGCAATGCGTTGAGCGGCGGATGGCGTTCGGTGCTGGTGGTGGACGACGGCGCCGCCGATGTGCAGTACGAAGCCCTGGTGAACGCGTTCTCCGGCCAACTCGGCGGCGGGCTCGCCGACCTGGCCGGTCTTGTGGGCGAACTCGTGGATGTCAGGCGCGCGGCCGTGAGACACGCCGTGGACAACGCGGACGGGCGGTTCGAGGTTGAGGGCATTGTCGAAGCGCACTTGCAACCGATTCAGTCGTCCCCGGACGGCACCACCGCGACCCTGTACGACAGCGCCTTCACCACGGTAAAGGGCGCCCCAGCCTACCTGGGCAAATCGCGGCACTATCGCGTCACTCTGCCCGATGCCGACATGAACTGGTCCTTCGAGGGCCGCAACACCATCCAGACGGCCTGGCGCATGGAGCACGCGGGATGAATGCGGTAACGGACGCCGGACAACGATGGCGGATATCGCCGGTGGTGGCTACCGTCATCGCCGTGGCCTGGGGGCTCGCGCTTGCCGCGGAGTACACCGGGCGGGTGCAGTGGATTCATCACCACCACCTGGTGGCGGATCACATGAGTCCCCTTGGCAGCATTACTCTGTTCCTGCTCGCCTGGCAGGTCCACATCGCCGCCATGATGCTGCCCTCCACGCTGCCCATGATCGGCTTGTTCCGGCGGGCCTCGGCCCGCCAGCCGTACCCGAACTTGGCCCGGGCCACCTTCCTGGGCGGCTACCTGGTGGTCTGGACGGGGTTCGGCGTAGCGGCTGTCCTCGGGGACGCCCTGGCCCACGCGATGCTCCACCAACAACCGACGGTCGGAGGAAATCCCGGCCTGCTGGCCGGCGGGGTCATTCTCCTCGCAGGCGCATTCCAGTTCTCCTCGCTGAAGGACCGCTGCATGGAGCAGTGCCGCCATCCGGCGGCGTTCATCACCCGCTACTACCGCCAGGGCGCCACCGGCGGGTTCAGCCTCGGCCTGCGCCACGGCCTGTTCTGTCTCGGTTGCTGCTGGGCGTTGATGCTGATCATGTTTGTGGTGGGCATCGCCAATCTGGCGTGGATGGTGCCCCTGGCCCTGCTGATGCTCTACGAGAAAGTCGGCCCCGGCGGCGACCGCATGGTGCGCCCGGTGGGAGTCATGCTGACCCTGCTCGGCGTCGCAGTTCTCGTGGAACCGCGGCTGGCAATGCTCATCGGCATGTCCCACTGAAGCGTCCGGTCTGCGGGGTGTGCGGTGCCGGTTACAGGGGGTACCCCGGGAGGTCGGCACCCCGGCCCAGCACACCCTCCAGGCTGGCACCGAGGCGCAGCAGGTGTGCCTCCTGCCATGGCCCAGCCAGCAGTTGCAGGCCCACAGGCATGCCCGCGGCGTCCACACCCACCGGCATAGTCAGGCCGCACAGCCCCATGAAATTCGCCACCACGGTGTTACGCAGGGCGAGCACGTTGTGGCGGGCGTAATCGTCCGTATTCGCCACCTCGTCCAACCGGGGTGGCGTCACTGCGACAGTCGGGGTGATCAGGGCGTCCACGTCCGCAAGCGCCCGGGCAGCATCCCGGCTCATCGCCTCAAGCCGCTGCTGCCGCTGGATATAGGCTGTGGCTGGTAACGCCTCCGCAGCCCGAATCCGGGCGACAACGACGGGATCCAGCGTCTGCAGATGCGCCGGGCTCTCCTGCTCCAGGAACGCGGCCAGTTCCGGGGCCGCAAGCCCACCCGCCCGCAGAAGATCGAAAGCCTCGGCGGCGTGCGGCAATTCCAGCGGCACCAGGGACACCCCGGCGTGTTCCAGTGTCGTCACGGCCGCTTCCACCGCCTCGACAACCCCGGGGCTGCAATCCTCCCAGAAGACTGTCCTGGGAACACCCAGCCGGATGGACCGGGGGTCCGGGCGCGGTGGCTGCTCCGAGCTGGCGAGGCCACTGGTGAGGGCATGAAAACCGAAGGCAAGATCAGCCATGTCGCGGGCAAGAAGACCGGGTGTATCCAGGCTTGGCGACAGTGGCACGATCCCGTCGATGGAGAACAGGCCACGGGTGGTCTTGAGACCGGTCACGCCGGTCATGGCTGCCGGCACACGCACGGAGCCGGCCGTATCCGTCCCCAGGGCAAGGCGGGCGCTTCCCTGCAGCAGAGACACCCCTGCCCCCGAACTTGATCCGCCGGGCACCCGATGTGCCTGCCGATCCCACGGATTGCGTGGCGTTCCCCAGTGCGCATTGACACCCAGTCCACCGAAGGCGAACTCGACGGTGTGCGTCTTGCCCATGATCACGGCGAGCTGGCCCAGCAACCGCTGCACCAACGGCCCGGGAGCTTCCCAGCGTTCCGGCATCGGTGCCGGTGATCCAGCGTAGGTGCGGAAACCGGGCACGCCGTAAAGTTCCTTCACCGACACCGGCAGCCCCATCAGGGGACCGGTGTCGCGCCCCTGAGCCAGGAGGCCGTCCACATGCCCGGCCAGGGCCAGGCCCTGATCGCCACTCCAGGCAAAGTAGGCCTGGTCGCGATTCTCGGTCGCGTCGTATCCCGCGACGGAATTTTGTACCAGTTCCCGAACCGAGAGGTGGCCATCCCGGAGAGCGGCATGAAGGCCTGGGAGCGATAGCGTGTCCGGATTGCTGATCGTCGTCATGGCAGCAATCTATCAGAGACAGCGCACCCCGTCCCTGCGACGTGACACCCGACAGAGGCAACAGTGCAGCACCGGCTCACGCAAATCCGGGGGGATTCCACTCATCCATCATGCGTCGCCGGGCAGCTTCCAGACGCTCGGACATGAGGGCGGAAAAGCGCTTGAGCAGCGCATACCCGAAATCGGGGTTCTCTTCGCAATGCGCGAGAATGGCCGCACCATCGAACGCCAGCAACTCGGTATCCTCCTCGGCGCGGGCCTGGAAGGTCCACCTGTAGGGAGAGATCAACCAGGACCATCCCAGGATCTGTCCCTGCCCCAGCCGCTGAATCTCCAGGGACGGGCCCATGATCGCGGGGATTTCAACGAGAATTTCGCCACCGAGAAGCATGTAGAATGCATCCGCAGGGTCTCCCTGGCGGAACAGTACGTTGCCTTTCGGCACGACCTGCCGGGTGGCATGACTGCCGAGATACTGCAGTACCGGTTCGTCCAGACCGGCGAAGAACGGCTCGTTACGAATCTCGGCGGTGATCTCTGCGTTGCTCATGACGGGACTCCTCGATACCCGGCCACTCGGTTACCCGGTTGGCAGGCACACGAGAGCGAGAGTTAGACAGGGCCTGCTGCCTCTGAGTATGGACTCTGTGCGCCCGCTCGCCAATCCGGGCCCGAAGGTCATCGGGTATGCCCGAAACCCGGGGTGCCGGTTCTGGACATCGCGACCAGACGCGTTATTGTCAACGCAAGATGCCAACGAGGAGCTCCCCCATGGGTGACGATCACCACCATCACGATCACAGCCACGTGCCGCCGGAGCCGGCTCTTCGGGTGCAGGCCCTGGAGTCACTCCTCACCCGCAAGGGGCTGGTGGATCCGGGCGCACTGGAAGCCATCATCGAAACCTATTCCAACGAGGTGGGGCCCCGCAACGGGGCTCGGGTGGTCGCCCACTCCTGGGTGGATCCGGACTACCGCCAGTGGTTGCTGGATGACGCCACCGCGGCCATCGCCCACCTGGGCTACCAGGGGCGCCAGGGGGAGCACATGGTGGCGCTGGAGAACACCGACCAGGTGCACAACCTGGTGGTCTGCACGCTCTGCTCCTGCTATCCATGGACAGTGCTGGGGATTCCGCCCACCTGGTACAAGTCCGAGGCGTACAGGGCCCGGGCGGTCCGTGAACCACGCGCGGTGCTGGAAGAGTTCGGCGTCCATCTGGACGACAACACAGAGGTTCGCCTCTGGGACAGCACCGCGGAAATCCGCTACCTGGTCATCCCGCAACGGCCGGCCGGAACCGAGGGCTGGAGCGAAGAGGCGCTGGCAGATCTGGTCACCCGGGATTCCATGGTCGGTGCCGGCGTGGCCCGGCGCCCGGACGATGTTGGAGGTGCCGCATGAACGGTGCACATGATCTGGGCGGCATGCACGGCTTCGGCCCCGTGCCGGACAAGGCGGACGATCACCCCCACCCAGAATGGTACAACCGCGCCATGGCGATCACCGTGGTCATGGCCGCCTGGGGGCGCTGGAACATCGATGCCAGCCGGCGTGCACGGGAAGACCTGCATCCGGCGCAGTACCTGCGCTACGGCTACTACGAGCGCTGGGTCGACGCCCTGGAGCGGCTCATGCTCGAGACCGGCCTGGTCACCGAGGAGGAACTGCGCACCAGTGAACCCCAGGGGCAACCGCTGACGCCGCCGGTGAATGCCGACGGTGCCCGGGGCATGCTCCGGCGCGGGGGCCCCACGGAGCGGGACGTGGCAACCACGCCCCGTTTCCGCGTTGGCGACCGGGTTCTCACCGGCAATGATCACCCCTTCGGCCACACGCGCCTGCCCCGCTACGCCCGGGGGCGAACCGGCGTGGTGCTTCGCCATCACGGCGGCCATGTCCTGCCCGACACCAACGCGCACTTCCTGGGGGAGAACCCCGAACACCTTTATACGGTGCAATTCCTCGCCCGGGATCTCTGGGGAAATGACGCCCAGGAAGGCGACACGGTCATGCTGGATCTGTGGGAGAGCTACCTGCATGCACAGTGAAGAACAACCGCCGTTCGAGGCCCCGTGGCAGGCCCAGGCGTTTGCCCTTGCCGTGCATCTCAACGAGCGCGGCGCGTTCACCTGGAGCGAGTGGGCCGAAGCGCTTGGCGCCCAACGCCGGCGCTCCGGTGAGGCGGGTATCGCGGACCGGCCGGAACAGTATTATCTGGACTGGCTCCAGGCCCTGGAGTATCTGCTCATCCAGCGCGACCCGGCCACGGCGGACGAATTACGGGCGTTTCGGGAGGCCTGGGTTGCCGCCTACGAGGCAACGCCACACGGCCACCCGGTGCAACTGGACAAGGGATTCGAAGTTCTCGCGCAACCGGAATGACGCCTTAAGGCTGCAGATGGACAGGCTCCAGCCCGGTTCTTCGCGCAATCTCCCGGGCCACCGCACCGCGGTGGCAGATGGCCACATCCCGTTCGTAGCACATGAGAGCGACAGCCCGCCCGGCCAGATCGGTCACCAGGTCGTCCACCCGGTCGCTGTGGGTCGCGAGATGGGCCTCGTATGCCTGGAAGAACGTCGCGTAATCCCCACCGGCCTTGACCGCATCCCGGATGGGTTTCGGGGCGCCCAGGGCGCCCTCGTGCCGGTATTCAATGCCACACTGCGCCAGGGCGTCGGCAAGCTGTCGCCTGGAGAAACCGGTGCGCCGTGAGACCGGCGCCTGGCGCACATCCACCAGCACATCCACGCCGGCGTCCTGCAACGCCTGCAGGAATGCCTCCATGGTTGCCCGCTCGTAGCCGATAGTGACCAGCCTCTGCATCACTCTGCCCCGGAGCCCTCCATGGGCGAGGCCACCGCCAGGCACGACAGCCTGGGTCCATGCCGCGACAATGTCGTGAACTCCTCCAGTCCCATTCCTCCCGCGTGAATCTGCGCCCGGAAATCGTCGGTGTAGGTCACGCGCCCGAAATCAACGCTGGTGAAGCGTCTCAGCATGGGCTTGAGCGTCTCCATCCACGGCGAGCGGTTTTCCTGAATGGTCTGGGTGAAGTAGATGCGCCCGCCGGGATTCAGGAGCGTGCAGCAATGGCGCAGGGCACGCTCGGGTTCCGGCAGGAGCATGAAGCTGGCCGAGAAGTACACGGCGTCGTAGGGGCCGCCGACATGGTCGTAGACGGACTCCCGGCGCACTTCCACCCGCTCCCGCAGGCCGGAGTCGCGGAGTCGTCCCCGGGCGCTGTCGATGTAGTCCGCGTCGATGTCGATGCCGGTGATTCGCAGGCGCTTGCGCTCCACCAGATCCGCATTGGCCAGCAGGGCACCGGCGGTACCAATCCCCACATCCAGCAGGGCAGCCCCCTCGGGCACACGTTCAAGCACTTGCGCGTACCACCGGGAGGTGAGTTTGAGGACCAGGGTGTCGTAGATCAGGCTTCGGATGACAGGCTCCGGATCAGCGGCGTTTGAGCGGCCATAGTACCAGTCGCGCAGGTCCACCGGTGGATGGAAACCACGAGTTGCATCCCCGGATTCGTTACTCATCGATCAATTCGTTATCCTGGGTGAAAAGCCGTTTGAAGCACAGGGACTGCGCTTCGTTACCACTCCGAGTTCTCGGCCCGGGAAACGATTGATGCAGCCCACCCGGCAGCACCTCATCACCGGTGGCGGTGACCAGCCTCTGATCCGGGAGCTACTGGACGCGATTCACCGCGCGGATGAGATCGAACTTGCCGTGGCTTTCATCAAGGTCAGCGGTCTGGAGCTCCTGTTCGATGCCCTTGCCCACCGGCTCGCGGATGCGCCGCCGGCAACCGTTCGTATCCTCACCAGCGACTACCTCGACGTGACGGATCCGCTGGCCTTGAGACGGCTCATACTCCTCAAAGAGGCCGGCGCAGACGTCCGCATTTACGAAACCGGAAAACAGAGTTTCCATCTCAAAGCCTACATCTTCGTGCGCACCGAAAGCGGTCTGCTGTGCGGTGACGCCTTCATTGGCTCCAGCAACATCAGCCAGACTGCCCTCACCAGTGGCCTGGAATGGAACTATCGTGTGGTCGATGCCGGCCAGGCCGACGACTCAGGACGGCGGGGGTTTGCAGAGGTTCGCAAGGCATTCCATCGCCTGTTCCACGATCCCGCCGTAACCCCGCTGACCCACCCGTGGATCGAAAGCTACGAGCGGCGGCGGCGAGCGGATCTTCCAAGCATCGCCCCGGGAAGCGACGAACCGGAACCACCGCCTGCCCGACCCAGCGAGGAGCAGGACAAGGCCCTGGATGCCCTGGCAGCAACCCGCCGGGACGGATTCGGCCGCGGACTGGTGGTGATGGCCACCGGCCTTGGCAAGACCTACCTGGCCGCTTTCGATGCACGGCAAATGGGGGCGGCACGGGTCCTGTTCGTTGCCCACCGCGAGGAAATCCTGCTCCAGGCAGAGGCGACGTTCCAGCGGGTACTGCCGCGGGTGCGGGTTGGGCGCTACTACGCAGATGAGCGCCAACAGGATGCCGACATGGTGTTCGCCTCTGTGCAGACGCTCCATCGCCAGGCGCATCTGAAGCAGTTCCCGCGGGACCATTTCGACTATATCGTGGTGGACGAATTCCACCACGCAGCGGCCGATACCTATCGCCGTCTGCTGCAACATTTCACGCCACGCTTCCTGCTGGGGCTCACGGCGACGCCGGACCGCTCGGATCAGGCTGACATTCTCGCGCTCTGCGACGACAACCTGGTCTACACCCGCGACCTCTTCGACGGTGTTCGATCCAACCTGCTCTGCCCGTTCGCCTACTACGGCATCTTCGACGAACATGTGGATTACGAGGAGATCCCCTGGCGCAACGGCAGATTTGACCCCAACACCCTAAGCACCAAGCTTGCGACTCTGGCCCGGGCACGCCATGCACTGCACGAGTGGGAGAACAAGGCCGGCAGTCGCACGCTGGCCTTCTGTGTATCGACCACCCACGCCGATTTCATGGCGGATCAGTTCGCGAAGGCCGGCGTACCTTCCCTATCCTTGCACTCCCGCTCCGAAGTCAATCGTCACGAGGCACTGGATCAATTGCGCCAGGGCACGACGCGAGTCATCTTCTCGGTCGACCTGTTCAACGAAGGTGTGGACGTACCGGACATCGACACCGTGCTGATGCTGCGACCCACCGATTCGAAGATTCTTTTTCTGCAACAGATCGGGCGCGGGTTAAGACCGGCTCCGAACAAGGAACGCCTAGTCATCCTGGACTTCATTGGCAATCACAAGGGGTTTCTGAACAAGCCCCAGGCGCTTTTCCAGGTCAGCGGCACCCGCAGCGCCATGGCGAACTTCGCTGAACGCGCTGCGAGACAGGAACTGGATCTGCCATCTGGCTGCTACGTTAACTACGATCTGGCGCTGATCGAGTTCCTGAAGTCCCTCAGTCCGCGAGGCATTGCTGACGAATACGAGGGCCTGAAGGCCAGCATGGGGCGGCGCCCTACCCTGCTGGAGATCTACCGCTCCGGCATCGCCATGGAACAGCTCCGACGACAGTACGGCAGCTGGTGGGAGTTCGTCGCCGAGCAGGGCGATCTCGCTCCCGGCGAATCCCGATGCGTGGAGGCGCAGCGTGCGTTCTTCCGGGAGGCGGAAACCGCGGCCATGACCAAGTCCTTCAAGATGGTGCTGCTGGAGGCGCTACTCGAGATCGATGGCTTCCGGTACCCACCCACCGTTGACGCCCTGGCCGCAGCCTCGCTGGACATTCTCCGCCGCCGACCGGATCTAAGCGCCGATCTGCAGGGACAGTTCGATGATCTGGACGCCGTCGACCCGACGGTCTGGCGCGCATACTGGGAAAAGAACCCCATCAAGGCGTGGACGGGAGGCAACGCCAGCGGCCGGAAATCAACGTGGTTCAGGGTGCACGAAGGTCGTTTCACCCCCGCACACGCAGTCGCTTCCGCAGATCTGGAGGCCTTCACCGCCATGCTGCAGGAAATCGTCGACTACCGCCTGGCGCGATACCGGCAGACCCTGAACACGCCAACGTCTCAGACCAGCGGTGACGTCGTCCCGTTTCCTGACAGTTCCGAGTGGACCCGACTACCCTACTTCCCCAAAATTCGTATCGCGTGCGGACACTTCAAGTCCGGACGGGCCGATGCAGAAGAGTTCCGGCCCATCGGACCCGGGCACGGGCGCATCAATCCGGACCGCCACTTCATTGCCCGCGCTTCCGGGGACTCCATGAACGGCGGCCGGAACCCCATTCAAGACGGTGACTACCTGCTGCTGGAGCGCGTGACTCCGTCATCGGCAGGCGCAATCACGGGCACCACCATGGTCATCGAACGCCACGACGCAGCGGGCGACGCCCAGTACCTGCTGCGCGTTGTCACCAAGGGGAATGACGGCGGTTACGTGCTCAAGGCGACCAATCCGGAGTACGAGGACGTTATCGCCGATGACTCCATGCGCACTCTGGCCCGCCTGCATGCGGTGCTCGACCCGCTGGAACTGGCCGTCGGCCAGGAGTTCATGCGCGAGGACATACCGGAACTGTTCGGGGCGACCTACAACCCCGGCAGTTGGCAGAGCGGCCACGTCGTGGTTCGCGAACGCAACGTCCACATCCTGTTGGTGACGCTCAACAAGCAGGGCAAGGGCGCGGACCACCGCTACCGCGACTATTTCATCGACCAACGTACCTTCCACTGGCAGACGCAGAACAGCACCACCCCGCAGAGCCGCCGCGGCCGGGAGATCATCCAGCACGTCACCCGGGGTATCGGCATTCACCTGTTCGTGCGCGAGAACAAGCTCGGCCCGGATGGCAAAGCGGCTCCGTTTCGATACGTCGGCCCGGTGGACTACCTCACCCACAAGGGCGAAGCCCCAATGAGTGTCAC
>SKYZ01000270.1 GCA_007127625.1 Aquisalimonas sp.
AAGATTTCCGCCACCTCCGACGGCTGCGGCACCAGGATCCCACTGTCGCGGATGTAGCCGACGAAGGGGTGGATCATGAAGCCGGTTGCCGTCGGGTAGTGGGGCATGGCCCCGAGCAGCCGCACACGGGACGGCGCCAGGCTGATCTCCTCGTCTGCCTCACGGAGGGCGGCATGCAGCGGGGAGGCATCACCGGGATCGATCCGTCCGCCCGGAAAGCTGATCTGCCCGGCGTGGCTGGCCAGGTCCTCGCTGCGCCGCGTCAGGATGACGTGCAGCCCTTCCGGCCGCTGCACCAGCGGCACCAGGACAGCCGCGTCCCGCAGGGCAGACCGGTCCAGCGGCAGGCCGGGGCGTTCCGCGACCGCGGGTCCGGCGAGGCAGGCGGCGATTTGCTCGCAGTCCGCCGGCAGCTGGTTGCCCGCCGGATCGGTCTCGGACGTCGTTGCCGTTGCGCCCGATTGTCGTGCGCGGTCGTTCAGGGACACTCTACCTACTCCTCGCCCCACTGCTCTGCCGGATCATCGGCCCCGCCCTCGCACGTTGCGCGAGTGCCGATGCAGGAGGCCTCCAGGGTAACCTGATCGCCGTCCCACTCTACGATAAAGCGCAGATTATTGCTGTCGTTGAGTTGCGCCGGTGTGAAGCCATCGCCCAATGAGACGCCCGCGTTATAGCCTTCAGGCAGGTCTCCGGTGCCGTGAACACTCCGCACCCGATCACCATTCTCCGGCACGTTCTCCAGGCCAAAATCGGTAAGATCCCCCTCGCCCTCCCTGAGCCGCAGGAAAAGGAAGACTTCGTCTTCCGGCGTGAAGGCATCACCATCCACCAGATCGCCTGCGGCGCCGGAGCGATTCAACTGGTCTACTCCGGAGTTGCTGCTGAACGTGATGCTGCCATCTTCGTTACAGCTGCGATTCCCGCCCGCGCAGGCATTGGCCCAGTTGTCGGAATCCTGCACAACGTTCGGATCGCCGCCCTCCACTGCTTGCCGGTTGACCGTCACGCGCAGGCGACGCTGCACAAGCGGGTCGTCAATCCCGGGAACGGCGCCGATGAACTCGAGACGGCAGTTGCCGCCTTGATTCTCAAGCACAGCGATCCGATAACGTCCCTCCGGATCTTCGTAGCCCTCCAGACTACCGCATGCGGTGGCGTAATCTTCTTCTTGCTTCTGCGTCTGGCGCCGCATTTCCCATGCTGCCCACTCGAGACCGGATTCCGCGTGATAGAAAGCCTGCACGCTCTGGCTTTGATCGGCGCCGGTGCGGGCGCCCGTTGTCGTCAAGACAGAAAGCACACCACCCAATACCGCGACGATGGCCAGCAGCGCCACCAGGACCACCAGTACACTTCCGTTCGCCGGGCGCCTGCCAGTCATCGCGGAGCTCCCATCGCCTGATAGGGTACCCCGGAGGCCGTCGTCCGTAATGACATGGTGACGTGGGGCTTGCGCTCGTTGTCTCCTTCCGCCGGAATTCGATCGACGCGAAAGAACGTTTCTTCGGCACCGGTAGCCACACGACGTGCCAACACCTGCCCGTCGCGAGAGAGACGGCCATCCGCGAACTCGTAGGTTACGTTCTCATCGGTAAACGCCAGGGTAATGCCGTCCACCTTGACCCCCTCGGGGGTGCCGGCCAGGGACTGAGCCCGACGCACGTCTCGCACGAAGCGCTCGAGGGCCAATGTCGCTTCGGCCTCATCGGCAGCCATCTCCCGCCCCTCGACGACCGCCCGCAAGCCCATCGCGATCACTGGCGCGACAGCCGCCACTACCACGGCGAAGATCACCACCGTGAGCACCAGTTCCATGAGCGTCGAACCACACATCGCGCGCGCGAATGAATGCCGCGGTGGCAGCACATTAGCCACGGTCGTAGACCTCCAGATGATACTGGCGCGATGAGCGAGGGCCCGAGATCGTCACGCTGGTTGCGCCACGCCCGTCGTCCTCGTCCAGCAGGCAGGTCGGACCACTCAGTGTGTATCCGGCGGGCACCGTCAGCGTCGCGGATTCGTCGAACATGTCCAGCGCCGCGTCACAGCTGTCCTGAAACGCCCCCTCATCGGAAAAATCCAGACGGCCAGTACGCCTGGCCACCAGCAACACTTCCACGCGCTGCTGCCCAAGCTGCGCAATGCGCACCGATTCAGATTCCAGCCCCACACCGCGCAGCGATGCATTCATCCATGCCAGCAGGGCGGGGATGGCAATGGCTAGCAGAACGGTGACCGCTATAAGCTCCAGCAGCGTCGCCCCGCGGGAACGGCCCCGTCCGTCCATGGTGGTCATCGCTCCACGTACCCGGTTTCAGCGAGGACCCGCAATGATCGCTGGGCGCCGTTCCGGCTCAGGGTGATGGTGGCATCCTCATCGAGATTCCCGAGTGGATAGCGAAAGCGAATCTCGTCCCCGGCAGGCCCGGAGCGCTGGACGCCACGGGGGAACTCCCGTTCAATGCTGCCATCGGCGAACGCTGCATCCCCGAAGACGTCTTCACTCTCTTCTCGCTGGATGTAGTAACGGTCACTGTCGCTGAAGACAATGCGATAGCTGGTGATGTTGTGCAGCGCCCGGGACTGGGCGAATCGCAGATCCGCCGCCAGTGTATCCGCGGCACCGTCCAGATCGCCGGTCCAGCCGCCCCAACGACCAGCGGAGACCACCACCAGGGCGCCGATGATGATGAGTACCAGCAACAGCTCGAACAGCGAGAACCCCGCGGATCGTGATCCGCGATCATGCCGATGGCAGGCCGGCGACCCTACCCTGTAACCACTGGGTGCGCGCATGTCCCTATGACGCCACTTGAGAAACGCATGTCAAGGAACTGGCGCGCAAGGCCAGCAAGGGGGAGGGCTCCCTGCGGGAACCCTCCCGGATTATGGCGGAGAGGGAGGGATTCGAACCCCCGGGCCCTCGCGGGCCAACGGTTTTCAAGACCGCCGCTTTCGACCGCTCAGCCACCTCTCCGTGCCCGCGTATTGTGCGCATTCCGCGGGGTGCTGGCAAACCGCTCACAGGCTGGTGCCGACCATCGGCGTGTGGGTCGTCTCGGCGGCCTGCAGACGGCGTACGATCTCGCCCACCACACCCGGCCCCTGGTAGATCAGCCCGGTGTAGAGCTGCACCAGACTGGCCCCGGCAGTGAACTTGCGGGCGGCGTCGGCACCTGTGGCCACGCCGCCGATGGCGATAATGGGTAGCCGCCCCTGCAGGTGGTCGCTCAGCAGCCGCACAACGTCCGTGGAGCGGTCCATGAGTGGGCGTCCGCTGAGGCCGCCGGTCTCGTCACCGTGTTCCCGTTCGGCCGTGCGGCCTGGACGTGCCAGGGTGGTGTTGGTGGCGGCCACCGCATCCATGCCGTGGCGTACCAGCGCATCGGCGGTGGCCAGCAACTGCTCATCACTCATGTCCGGGGCAATCTTCACCACCACGGGCACGTAGCGGCCCCAGGCCACGTTCAGCCGCAGCTGTTCTGCCTTGATGCCGGCCAGCAGATCATCCAGCAGGCTGCCATGCTGCAATTCCCGCAACCCCGGGGTATTCGGCGACGAAACATTCACCGTGATGTAGTCCGCATGGGGGTAGACGCGGGTCATGCAGGCCACGTAGTCGTCCAGCGCATGCTGCACGGGAGTGTCCCGGTTTTTGCCGATATTCACCCCCAGCACGCCGCCGTAGCGGGCGCCGCGAATCCGGGACACCAGGTAGTCGACTCCCTTGTTGTTGAACCCGAGCCGGTTGATCAGTGCCTTGTCCTCCGGAAGACGGAACAGCCGCGGCCTTGGATTGCCTGACTGCGGACGCGGTGTCACCGTGCCCACCTCGATGAAGCCGAAACCCAGCGCCGACATCGCCGCAATGGCATCGCCGTTCTTGTCGAGCCCTGCCGCGAGCCCCACGGGATTCGGGAAGCGCAATCCCATCACCTGCTGCTCCATCTCCGGAACCCGGCCCGCAATCAGGCGATTGACGCCGAGCCGGGCCCCTGCCCGGAGGGCGGCAAGCGAGATGGCGTGAGCTCGCTCCGGTTCTATCCGGAACAACAGGTTACGGAGAAAATGATAGGTCATTCCTGATCCTCGGCGTTGGGGCGACGTGCCTGCATCCGGCGCCTCGACCCCGTGTCGTCCAGTCATTACACTGCCGGTTGCAGTGCGTCATGGGGCGGCTCTCGGGAGAACACAGATGCGGCGAGTGATTTTCAATCAGAAAGGCGGCGTGGGCAAATCCACCATCACCTGCAACCTGGCCGCCATCAGCGCCCACCAGGGGTTGCGGACACTGGTGGTGGACCTCGACTCCCAGGGGAATTCCAGCAGCTACTTGCTCGGGCGCGAGGAGACGCCGGAGGGAACGCTCGCCGACTACTTCGACCAGCTCCTCAGCTTCCGCTTGCACCAGCAGCCGCTGACAGCGTTCGTGCACGAGACGCCGTTCAACGGCCTCCATGTCATGCCCGCCTCCCGGCAGCTGGATGAGCTCCAGGGCAAACTGGAGTCCCGCTACAAGATCTACAAGCTGCGGGAGGCACTGGAGGAACTGTCCGACAGCTACGACGCCATCTACATGGACACGCCACCGGCCCTGAACTTCTACACCCGATCGGCGCTGATCGCCGCCGAGCGTTGCCTGATTCCCTTCGACTGCGACGACTTCTCCCGCTACGCCCTGTACGACC
>SKYZ01000159.1 GCA_007127625.1 Aquisalimonas sp.
ACGGCGAAACCGTCCCGGGTGCCCACGGTGAAGGTGTAGAAACCGTCCAGATCACCCACCGCCCGCTCCAGCGCGCCGGTGAGACCGTCGCCCTCGGCCAGGCGCCAGGTGAGATAGGCCGCCGCCACCTCGGTATCGTTGTCGGTGTCGAATTCCAGGCCCTCCCGCTCCAGCTGCAGCCGCAGCCGGTTGTGGTTGGACAGGGAGCCGTTATGCACCAGGCAGAGGTCGTGCCCCGTGGAGAAGGGATGGCTGCCCTCCATGGTCACCGCGCTCTCGGTGGCCATGCGGGTGTGGCCGATGATGTGGGTGCCCTGCATGCGCGCCAGCCCGAAGCGCTCCGCCACCAGTCGCGGGTGCCCCACCCCCTTGAGGATCTCGATGCTGTGGCCGACGCTCATCAGCCGCACATGCGGCGCCTTCTCCTTGAGCCAGGCGCGCACCTGCCCGGAATCGGCGCCGGTCTTGAACACGGCGGCGGTGGCGTTGCGGAACCACTCCACGGTCGCACCGAGGTCGGTTTCCAGACCATCGGCGAGCGCCTGCCAGTCGGTGGCCGGATCCTCCGCCTGCAGGGTGTACTTGAGGCGATCCTGGCCCACGTCATCGCCGTAGATGGCAAAGCCGGCGCTGTCCGGGCCGCGATCGCCCATGGCCAGCAGCATGGGCTGGAACAGCTCGCCCAGCCGGGGCTGCAACGCCTCGTTCTTCAGGTAAAGGCCTACGATGCCGCACATGATGTGACTCCTTGGTTCCGGTGACGCCGCGCCTCAGAAGAACTGGGCATAGCGCTCGATTTCCCACTCCGAGACGTGGCGGTTGTACTCGATCCACTCGACCCGTTTCATGCGGATGAACTCCCCGACAATGCCCTGCCCCAGGGTCTCGGCGAACAGGCCGTCCTCCTCCAGGCAGTCCAGGGCCTGATTGAGGGTCTGCGGCAGGATGCCAATGCCGAGTTCCTCGCACTGGGCGGCGGTGTAATTGTAGAGATTGACGTTGTGGGGCTCGCCGGCTTCCAGTTCCCGGTCGATGCCGTCCAGGCCCGCGGCGATGAGGCCGGCGGTAACCAGGTAGGGATTGCAGCCGGCATCCGGCAGCCGGTACTCCAGGCGGCCGTAGGGAATGCGCACCATGGAGGAGCGGTTGTTGTCGCCGTAGGTCACGTACACCGGCGCCCAGGTGGCGCCGGACGCGGAACCGCCCACTACCAGCCGCTTGTAGGAGTTCACCGTGGGTGCGGCCAGGGCACACAGGCCGTGGGCATGGTGCAGCAGCCCGGCCAGGAAGTGGTAGCCCATTTTCGACAGGCCCAGACCACGGCTGTCGCTGTCGTCATGGAACAGGTTGGTACCAGCGGCGTCCTCGATGGACATGTGGTAGTGCATGCCGTTGCCGGTACGGCTGGAAATGGGCTTGGGCATGAACGAGCAGATCATGCCCATGTCATGGGCGATCTCGCCGGCGGCCATGCGCAGGAACACGAACCGGTCGGCCGAGGTCAGCGCGTCGCTGTGGGTGTAGTTGATCTCGAACTGCGCGTTGGCGTCCTCGTGGTCGATCTGGTATATGTCGAAACCCACCTCCTGCAGGTTGGTCACCAGGGCCTCCAGGAAGTCCCGCGAGCGGGAGAGCCCCTTGTAGTCGTAGCAGGGCTTGTCCAGGGTGTCGCTCTCGTCCACCGGCTCCAGGTGGCCGTTGTGCTGGGACTGAAACAGGCAGAACTCCGGCTCCAGCCCGGTATTCAGGGTCCAGCCGCGCTCCTTCAGACGCTCCAGCTGCCGCTGCAGCACGTACCGGGAATCCAGCGGCCAGGGCTCGTCATCCACGTACCCGGTGCAGGCGATGCGGGCGTAGCCCGGCTGCCAGGGCACCAGGGTCAGGGTATTGAGATCCCCCCGGGCCATGAAGTCGGACTCGTGGGGCTCCATGCCCAGCCCGGAGACGGCGAAGCCGGCGAAGCCCGCCCCGTCGGTGATCACGTTCTCCAGGCAGTGCGCCGGCACGGATTTGGTCTTCGCCACGCCGTGGATATCCACGAACTGGGCGAGCACGAAGCGGACATCGTTGTCCTTCAGCAGGCTCTGGGCGTCATCGGGCAACATGGTTCATCTCCATGGGTCATCAAGACGGATTGATTCGCGAGGGATCGCGGACGACGGACTGCAGCATGGACTCCAGGTAGGCCCCGTAGGACGGGTCACAGCCCAGCAGCAGCGTGTCGGCAACGGATGCCGGCCGGTACAACCACGCGTTGACCCCGGCCACGGCAGCCATGAGCCAGCCCCCCGGCGGCAGCGTGGCGAGATCATGGGGGCAGAGCTCGGTCAGGGCGTCACTCCAGCGGATACCCGACAGGCGCATGACCCGGTCACTGCGCTGCAGCAGCCAGGGCGGAGTCTGCGGCGGCTGCGGCCACTCCCCCTCGCCGGCAATCAGATAGTCGTTGCGGCCGGCACAGGCCACGAACCCCGGCCCGTGCTCAACCGCCGTGAGTTCGTCACCGGGCACCGGCAGGCCCGCGGCGCGCAGGGTGTCATCAGCGCCACTGCCCACCAGCTCCCACAGGCGCAGGTCCACGTGTGTCTCCAGGGTCAACGTCATGGCGTCACCTCCGGTGCATCGGCGTTCTGTCGCAGGCCGTCCGGGTCATAGAAGGTTTCGGTGACCACCTCAGCGGCGAGCATGTGCCCGCCATCGCCGCGGATGGCCAGCGTCCGGCCCGCTTCCGCCAGGTCGCGGTCCACCATGGCCAGGCCGATGGGCCGGCCCAGCGTCGGGCTGCGGGCAATGCTGGTCACCCTGCCGGCAATGGCGCCGTCACGGATGACCAGATGGGACTCCCGCGGCAGGGGCTGATCAGGGTCCGCTGCCATGACAAAGCGCACCAGCTTGCGCTGCTCCGCACCCTTGAGATGGGCCAGGGCCGGACGGCCAACGAACCAGGGTTTCTTCAGGTGCACCGCCCAGGGCATGGCCGCCTCGAAGGGGTTGGTGAGCCCGTCGGTGTCCTGACCCACAATGATGTGCCCCTTCTCCAGTCGCAGCACCCGCTGGGTGTCGACACCGAAAGGGCGGATCCCCATGGGCGCGCCGGCGTCCATGAGGGCTTCCCAGATGCGGGCCATGGTGGCCACCGGGGCGTGAATCTCGTAGCCCAGCTCGCCCACGAACCCCACCCGCAGCAACCGCGCCCATTCACCGCAGACCCGGGCATCCGTCATGCCCAGCCGCGGCAGGGCTGTCTCGCTGAGATCCACGTCCACCAGGGGTTCCAGCAACCGGCGACTGAGCGGGCCGGCCAGGTTCAGGGCGCCAAGCTGGCCGGTACGGTTGATTACATGCACATCCAGGCCCCACTCCAGGGCGTGGCGGGTCAGGGTCTGGTAGGTGCCCTCGGCATGGCTGGAGGTGGCGGTGAGATAGTAATGGTCCTCGGCCAGCCGGCCGACCACGCCGTCGTCGACGATCACGCCGGTGTCGTCGGTGCGCAGGGCATAGCGGGTCAGGCCGGCGCGCAGGTTGCCCTGGCGCATGGTGTAGCTGCCATCCAGCAGGGTCGCGGCATCCGGGCCCAGCACCTCGATCTTGCCCAGGGTGGAGACATCGATGATGCCGACCCCAGTGCGCACGGCGGTCACTTCGTCGGCAATCCTCTCCGCCGCGTCGGCCTCCTCACCGTAGAACGACGGCCGCTCCCACTCCCCCGCTTCCATCAGGAACCCGCCGTACTCGCCGTGCCGGGCCTGCACCGGCGTCTCCCGCCAGGGGCGCATGCGGCGTCCGGCCAGATCCTCCAGGCGCACGGGGTGGTACATGGGCCGGGCGGTGGTGGTGCCGGTGGCGTCCATGCCCTGCCCCAGATAGCGGGCGAGGATGCGGAAGGCATTGAGGTTCGAGTGCTTGCCCTGACTGGGGCCCATGCCCACGGTGGTAAAGCGCTTGAGCAGCTCCACGTTGTCGAAGCCTTCACGGGCGCCCTGAATCAGGTCCTTGTACTGCAGGTCTTCATCGAAATCGACGAAGTCACGACCTTGCGGATGGGGCACCACCGGCCACGGGCTGGCGTGCGCCCGGCTGTCGCGGTGGTGCCCGGCATCCGGCACCGGCTCACCGGCCAGGGCAGCGGCGAGCCGACCGGCAGCATCGCGTCCGTCCGCGCGCTGACCACCCAGGGAGAACACCCCGTTCATGCGCCCGGCGGGAACCACGGTCTCGGGCCAGGCGACGGGCACCGGCATCTCCAGGGTGTCGTCGTAGCTGAACCGCCCCCCGGCCTGGTAAAGTAGGTGCCCGGCGGGGGCCCAGCCGGCGCTGGTCACCACGCCGTCGCAGTCGATGCGTTGCGCAAGAGCCTGGTCCGGGACACCGCCGGCGTCCACCGGGGCAATGGTGGCCGCGGCCACCGCGCCGTCGCCGTGGGCCTCGACAATCGCCCAGCCGAAATGTACCGGCACCCCGGCATCCTGCAGCGCAGCAGCGTCGGCCTCCTGTACCCCGGGGCCGGAGGCGACCACGGCCTGCAGCGCGACGCCTGCGCGGCGCAGATCCTCCGCCACGGCAAAACCGTCGGGGTTGTTCACCTGCAGCACCGCCCGCTCACAGGCCTGCACGCCGAAGCGGTGCAGCAGGCGCTGCGCGGCGGAGGCCATCAACACCCCCGGCAGGTCATTGTTGCGGAATACCGCCG
>SKYZ01000457.1 GCA_007127625.1 Aquisalimonas sp.
ATGCGCCGGTCCAGCACCGTCTCCACCAAAGGGTGGCCGCGGGAGAGGGCGTTGCCGATGATGACGCAGTCCGGCGCCGGCTCCAGTTGCGCAGGATCGTCGTCGGCGCCAACGGCGATACCCTGGGCGGCAAGCAGGTCACTCATGGGCGGGTAAATGCCGCGGTCGGAGCCGCTGACCTCATGGCCGGCCTCACGGGCCAGCAGCGCGAGGCTGCCCATGAAGGTCCCGCAGATGCCGAGGATGTGCACGTGCATGGGCGCAATGACTCCTGTTCAGGCGCCGGTGATGAACAGCGACAGTATGGTATAGCCAATGGCCACGAGCACGCCCCCGGCCACGGGGAGATCCAGGGCGTGGCGGAAAATGTGGCCCTTGATGGCGATGCTCCAGATCCACAGCACCAGCAACAGCAACTGCAGGTTACCGCCGCCGTCGCCGTTCTGGGTCATGAGCAGCAGCGGTGTCACCGGAAGCAGCAGCACCAGGTCGGTGCCGAACAGGGCACTGGCGGTCTGCAGAAAGCGGTTGGTTCCGCCGCGCAGGGTCAGCGCCAGCCAGGTGAACAGCAGGCCGAAGGCAGAGGCCAGGGTGACCTCCAGGGCCGCCGAGCCGTCCTCGATGAGCTGGCCCACCAGCAGGGTGCTGGCGGCCCAGCCGATGGCCACCAGCACCACCAGCACCGTGCTGTTTGCCGGCAGATCCTGGGGGCCGTCCTGGAACAGGCAGATGCGAACGAGGGTGGCGGGCAGGCGGTTCATGGGCGCTCCGGTTGCGAATCTGCCGCCATACTACCTGCCTGTGGCGCGGTACGCAGCGGGCCGGGTTCCGGAAAATCATTGATTTGCCCCGCGGTATTTCGGCGAAGGGGTGGTTTGAGCTATCCTTGCGGCGCTTTTTTGGCGCCAGGTTGCTCGAGCGTCGAGTGCGCCCGCGATCACAAGAGGCCGGAATGACCTTCCGGAACGAGTACCAAGCCCAGCGAGGACGGCCATGCCCCCGAAGAACGCCTTTTACGCCCAGTCCGGTGGCGTGACTTCCGTGATCAACGCCAGTGCCTGCGGTGTCATCGAGACCGCGCGGCAGCACGGTGACCGCATCGGCCACGTCTACGCCGGCCGCAACGGGATCATCGGTGCGCTGCGCGAGGACATGATCGACACCGGTCAGGAGTCCGCCGAGGCCATTGCCGCGCTGCGCCACACGCCTGCGGGTGCCTTCGGCTCCTGCCGCTACAAGCTCAAGGGGCTGGAAGAGAACAAGGCCGAGTACGAGCGGCTGATCGAGGTGTTCGCCGCCCACGATATCGGCTACTTTTTCTACAACGGCGGCGGTGACTCCCAGGACACCGCCATGAAGGTCTCCCAGCTCGGCGAGCGCATGGGCTACCCCATCACCTGCATCGGCATTCCCAAGACGGTGGACAACGACCTGGCGGTGACCGACTGCTGCCCCGGGTTCGGCTCCACCGCGAAGTACGTGGCGGTGTCCACCCGCGAGGCGGCCATGGACGTGCGCTCCATGGCGGAGTCCTCCACCAAGGTGTTCGTGCTGGAGGTCATGGGCCGGCACGCCGGCTGGATTGCCGCCGCCGCCGGCCTGTGCGAAGAGCACGAAGGCGAACCGCCGCTGGTGATCCTGTTCCCCGAGACTCCCTTCGACCGCCAGGCGTTTCTGGCGCGGGTGCAGGATTGCGTGGACCGCCACGGCTACTGCGTGGTGGTGGTCTCCGAGGGGCTGCGGGACGATGACGGCAACTTCCTCTCCGACGGCGGCAGCAAGGACGCCTTCGGTCACACCCAGCTTGGTGGTGTGGGGCCGGTGATTGCGCAGATGTGCAAGACCGAACTGGGTCTCAAGCATCACTGCGCGGTGGCGGACTATCTCCAGCGCGCCGCCCGGCATCTGTCTTCCAAGACCGACGTGGATCAGGCCTACGCCGTCGGCCGCGCCGCAGTGGAGAAGGCCCTGGCCGGGGAAAATGCCATCATGCCCACCATCGTACGCAAGGCGGACGAGCCGTATCAGTGGGACATCGGCTCCGTGGCACTGAGTGAAGTGGCCAACATCGAGCGCAAGATGCCGCGGGAGTACATCACCGAGTGCGGATTCGGCATTACGGACGACTGCCGGCGCTACCTGCGGCCGCTGATCCAGGGAGAGGACTACCCGCCGTACCGCGACGGGCTGCCCAGCTACATTACACTCAAGAATGTCTCCGTCCCCCGCGTGCTGGGGACGGAGTTCCAGGTCTGACGATGCCGGCCGCTGCTGGCTCCGTTCCGCGGAACTTGCAGCGCCGGCCTCGGGTGACCGGTCACTGGCAAGACGAGGGAGAGCTTCCATGAACGTCGACAACATTCCGGCTGGCAAGTCGGTTCCGGACGACATCAATGTCATCATCGAGATCCCGCAGAACGCCGATCCCGTGAAGTACGAGGTGGACAAGGACAGCGGCGCGCTGCTGGTGGATCGGTTCATGTTCACGGCCATGCACTACCCCTGCAACTACGGCTTCGTGCCGCACACCCTGTGTGGTGACGGCGATCCGGCGGACGTGCTGGTGGTGGCGCCATTCGGCCTGGTGCCCGGCTCGGTGGTGCGCTGTCGGCCCGTGGGCGTGCTGGCGATGAGCGACGAGGCCGGCGAGGACGCCAAGATCGTCGCCGTGCCCGTGAGCAAGCTCACGCCCCTGTACGATCACGTCCACGAGCCGTCCGACCTGCCGCCGCTGCTGCTGGAGCAGATCGGCCACTTCTTCGAGCACTACAAGGATCTGGAGAAGGGCAAGTGGGTGAAGGTCGAGGGCTGGAAGGGTGCCGAGGCCGCGCGCAAGGAGCTTACCGACGCGGTGGCTCGCCACGAGCGCGAGGGCTGACGCCATTCGTGCGTGCATTCTGTTGCAGGCTGTGTTGCCATTGAAGCGTTTCCTTGGCTGCCGATCTGCGGAACGCAGTTTTGCAGGGGTGGACACGGCCTGCAGCAGGCCTATAATCAGACGCTGTGCGGTGCACCATTTGCGGTGATCGCCGGTGACAGACGGTTCACGCATGCGACCAGCGGGCAGACGGAGTTGGCTTCATGGCAACGGCAGGGCTCATGGGCAAGCGGCGTCTTGAGTACGAGAACCGGACGTACCGTGCCACTGGCGGAGTCAGCCAGAACAACCGGTGCTTCGGTTTCCGGCCGGCTTTTCGCGACGCCGAGACGGGCACCGTCTACCCCTCGCTGAACTCCAGCGGTGCGCCGTGTCCGTTCCACTGCCTGGACGGCCTCCCTGCGGAAGTGGTCACCGAGCGCGGTACCGGCGGACAGGTCACCTGCGTCAAGGCCACCCTCGAAGCCGGTTTCGAGCTCGAGGGCGAGTTCTACACCCGCGCGCAGGCTGCGGACGTGGTCGCCCGCAGCGAATAGGAATCCCCATGCATCATCGTCAGATCCGCTGCACGCTGCCGGCAGGTGCCTGCACGCGTGCCGAAGCCGTGCTGGTGGAGCAGGGCGCGTATGCCGTGACCCTGCAGGATCCCGGCGGCGAGCCCATCCTTGAGCCCGATCTGGGCACCAATCCGTTGTGGGATGAGGTGGTGCTGGTGGCACTGTTCGACGGTGACGTCGATGTGCCGGGGATTCGCACCGTCCTGGAACAGTCCCTGGGCCCGGACGTGCTGGACAGCTGGCACGAGGAGACCATCCCGGACCAGGACTGGGAGCGCGCCTGGATGGATGCCTTCGAGCCCATGCGCTTCGGCGAGCGGCTGTGGGTGTGTCCCAGCACCCATCAGCCCCCCGACCCCCGGGCGGTCAACATCAGTCTCGACCCCGGCCTGGCCTTTGGCACTGGCACCCATCCCACCACCGCCCTGTGCCTGGGGTGGCTGGATCGGCAGCAACTGGCCGGTACCCGGGTGCTGGACTACGGGTGTGGCTCCGGCATTCTCGCCATCGCCGCACTGCTGCTGGGGGCCTCCGAGGCCCACGGCGTCGACAACGACCGCCAGGCGCTCATCGCCAGCGAGGAGAACGCCCGCCGCAACGGCGTCGAGGACCGGCTGTTTCTGCGCACCAACGAAGAGCCGGACCCGCCGGTGGCGGATGTCCTGGTGGCCAATATCCTCTCCGGCATTCTCATCGAGCTGGCGCCGCAGCTCGCGGGGCTGGTGCGTCCCGGCGGGCCGGTGGCCCTGTCCGGGATCATGGAGGATCAGGCGGGCACCGTGGTGGAGGCCTTCGATGCGTACGTCGCCTTCGACCGGCCGCGGTTTCAGGATGGCTGGACGCTGCTGGCCGGCACCCGCCGTGGTGACTGATCCCGCCGGCTGAACGGCGCACAGCGAAGACGTTTCCTTTACACCCCGGCCGGGGCTCCCGACAATGCTTCCGGAGAGGAAACCAGGGAACGTTTCGGCCATCGCCACCACCACCGTCATGTACACCCAGTGCCCGACATGCGCCACCGTGTTCCGGATCACCGACGAGCAGCTCGCCGGTGCCGACGGTCTGGCCCAGTGCGGCCGCTGCAGGCAGGTGTTCGACGCGCGCCGACGCCTCGTGGACGAACTCCCCGAAGCGTTCATACCCTGGCTGAAGGAACCGGAACCGCCGCGGCGGCGCCAGATTGACTGGCTGTCGGGGCCCGTGCCAGTGGTGCCGGGGCGTCCGGCGCGGTCCCGCACCAGCACCGAGGGGGCC
>SKYZ01000405.1 GCA_007127625.1 Aquisalimonas sp.
CGGCCGTCATCCTCAATGCGCTTGGTCAGCTCCTCCACCAGCACCGGGATGTCCCCGGGGCGGTCGCGCAACGGCGGCATTTCGATGGGAAACACGTTGAGCCGGTAGAACAGATCTTCGCGGAACGCGCCATCACGGATTCGCGCCTCCAGATCCCGGTGGGTGGCCGCCAGCACCCGCACATCCGCCTCCATGGACTTGTTACTGCCCACCCGCTCGAAGGTGCGTTCCTGCAGCACCCGCAGCAGTTTCACCTGCATGCTCGGGCTCATGTCACCAATCTCGTCCAGGAAGATGGTGCCACCCTGGGCCAGCTCGAACCGCCCCTGGCGGGCAGTGATGGCGCCGGTGAACGCGCCCTTTTCATGGCCGAACAGCTCACTCTCCAGCAGCTCCGGGGGAATGGCGCCGCAGTTGATGGGCACAAACGGCCCGTTGCACCGCTCTGAGAGGGCATGGATGTTCTGCGCCACCACCTCCTTGCCGGTGCCGGATTCACCAAGAATCAGGACGCTGGCGTCGGTGCCGGCGACCTGATCGATGAGCTTGTGCACCCGACACATGGCGCGGCTCTCACCGACCAGACGGGGGGCTCCCGCCTTGCGGGCCTGGCGCGCCCGGCGACCGGCGTTGTGGCTCATGGCCTGCTTCAGAGCCGAGGCGAACTGCTGCTGGCGCAGCGGCAGGTCCAGCGTGCCGAGCACGTTGGCGGTGAGACTCTCGGCGGCCACGCGATTGGCGGAATCGGGATTGAGCAGGAACACCGGCAGGTCCTCCGCCAGACGGTTCACCCGTTCCAGTGCCGCCCGCCAGCCGGCCTCGTCCCCCGCCCCGGCCAGCAGCGCCAGCGCGGGTTCGCGCTCGGCCAAGGCCGCCTCCAGAGCATCCGGGCTGGAACAGACCACCACCTCGTGGTCCTGAAACCGAAGCACCGCCTCCACGCCCGAGGCCCGCTCCCGGTCCTCGTCAAAGATCGCTACATGAACCAAGTGCACCCCCCAGCGCCACCGCCGCCGCCATCGGGCGGCAGTTCATTCTTGATTACTTATTGCGGCATCCTGCCCGGGAACATCCTGTCAACCCGTCGCACACAGGCGACGTCAATAACCTGACAGTAGTTGCCGCCCAACCACGGTGTCAACGATCCGTCACCCACACTGGGACGCTGTTCACGGATTCACGATGGTGCGACGTCATTGGGTTGGCCCACCAGGCACTACGCTTCGCGTACTATATATAAAGGGCTACATGGAGAACGCCATCGTCCCTCGCAGCCGCCTCGACCCGGGCGTGCAGCTGCTGAGTAAACCCTAACGGCGCAGCGAAATCGCCCGCAGGGTGCGAAGCGTTCGACAAGACACATGCCCGATACTCCGAAGCGCTCTTCACAGACGGAGCAAGCCAGCCCATGCACCAGCGCCGACTGCTGATCCTCGACGACGACGCCGTGATCGGCGACACCATCCGGCGCATCGCCCAATTCGCGGGCATGGAGGTCTACTACACTCCCAGCCCGAGCGAGTTCCTGACACTTGTCAGCGACTGGCAACCGTCCCACCTGGCGCTGGGCCTCGTGATGGCGGAGATGGACGGGGTGGAGGTCATGCGGCAGCTGAGCCTGCGTGGCTGCGGAGCACGCATCATCATCATCAGCGGAGTCGGCACCCGCGTCCGGGACGCCGCGGCCCGCTCCGCGCGGGAGCACGGACTTGATATCGCGGGGGTTCTGTCCAAACCGTTCTCCTCGGTGGCCCTCCGGCAACTCCTGATCACGGCACCGGAACACGGAAATCCGATGGCGGCGACCAGAGATGCCACGCAAGCGGCGTCGGTGGAGATCATGCCGGCCATGGTGGAGGCGGCCATACGGGAGCGCCATTTCCATCTGGCCTATCAACCCAAGGTAGACTGCTATTCGGGCATGCTCAGCGGGTTCGAGGCCCTGGCGCGGTGGCACCACGCGGAGCACGGCGTCATCGGTCCGGAACAGTTCATTCCCGTAGCCGAAGCCAACGGGCTCATCCAGCCGCTGACCGACGTGCTGCTGGACGAGGCGCTGACCTGGTTTCAGCAGACCGGCCGACTGCTCGGGCAGCGCGGCACCATACTGGCGGTGAACATCTCTGCTCTCTCGCTCACGGATCACCAACTGGCGGACCGTCTGAGACAAAAATGCAAGGGCCTTGGCATTGATCCAGCGCGCATCATCCTGGAGATCACCGAGAGCAGCGCCATGTACGACCCGGTCGCCTCCCTGGAGCTGCTCACGCGTCTGTGCACGAAGGGGTTTCACCTCTCCATCGATGATTTCGGGACGGGCTACTCCTCCATGCTGCAACTGGTGCGCCTGCCGTTCTCCGAAATCAAGATCGACCGCTCCTTCGTCATCACGGCGACCACCTCGGCAGAAGCCCTCGCCGTGGTGCGCTCCATTATCCAGCTCGGCCACAGCCTGGGAATTCCCTGCACCGCGGAGGGCGTCGAGAATCAGGCCACGGTAAGGCTGCTGCGGGAACTCGCCTGCGACCACGCCCAGGGGGATTTCATTGGTCAGCCCATGGTGCCGGCAGATCTCGATCAGTGGTGTGACGAGAATGCGCAACGGGTCCCGGCCAACGGCCAGCGTTGACGTCGTGCGTCCCGGGTCTGCGTGGTATTCTGAACTACAGTGGTGATGTTGACGCCGGAGCGCGTCCGAATGCATCGGGGAAAACAGATGGGTTCGCATGACCAGGCTGAATCGCCTTTCGCCACAGCCCCTCAGTCCGGTGAGCAACCGGAGCTATGGGAGCAGTGGATCCAGCAGGTCAATGACCTGGTGCTCATCTGCGAGAGTTATCCGCTGGATCCACCGGGGCCGCGCATCGTCTACGCCAACGAGGCGTTCTGCCGCCACACCGGCTACCGCTCGGAAGAACTCATCGGTGCAACAGCGGGCATCCTTCAAGACCCGAACACCAGCCGGGAGGAGATTCTGCGCATCGGCGCGGCGCTGAAAGACGGACAACCGGTGTCAGCCCGGCTTCTGAACCATACCCGCGATGGAACCCCTATCTGGCTGGAGATGGACATCTCCCCCATCACCAACGCGAACGGCTGGATGACGCATTTCGTGGCGGTGCAGCGGCCGATCGGCTCCTGCGTGCAGGAGCAGGGTGCGCCGGAGCACTCCAACCGTGCGCTCCGGCTGCTCAGCCGCTGCAATGAGGCGCTGATCCACGCCCCGAGCGAGGGCCAGCTCCTGGAAACGGTCTGCTCCCTGGTCGTGGAGCTGGGCGGTTATCGCATGGCCTGGGCCGGGTATGCCCTGTACGACGCGGATCGCACCATCTCCCCGGTCACCTGCGCCGGTCACGACCCGAGCTATCTGAGTGGCCGGCGGCTGAGCTGGTCCGCCCGCGCCAACTCCGGCGCGTGCCCGGCTGGCCGCGCCCTGCGCTCGGGCCAGCCGGTGGTGGTCCACGATCTTAGTGCGGAGGCATGTTATCGCGCCTTGCTGGAACGTGCGGAGGAATACGGCTACGCCGGCACCATCGCCCTGCCATTGACCAACGAAACGGGCCCCTTCGGCGTGCTGGTGATGTACAAGGTGGACCGCGATCCCGTGTCCACGGAAGAGCAGCAACTGCTCCAGGAACTGGCCGACACCCTCGCCTTCGGCATCACCACGCGCCGGGTGCGGTCACGGGAACAGCGGCTGCAACGGATGGTGATGCGGATCACCCGCAAGACGGCGGCGGAAACGCACAAGGCGGTCCTGCAGCAGTTGATCGAGAACCTCACCGAGGCCGTGGATGCGGACGCCGGTTTCATCTCCAGGCTGGGTTTGACCTCGTCCCATGACATCACCGTCGTCGCCGGCACACCGGCGGATCAGTTCACGCCCGGTAAGGCGTATGCCCTGGCCGGAACCCACTGCGAACGCGCACTCCTTGAAGGCAACTCCGTTATCGCCAGTGGCCTCGCGGATCATGTCTCCGACGACACTGCAACGGCCCGCCTCGGCATGCAGGCAGCCGTCACACGCGCGCTGATGGCACCGGATGGCACCACCATCGGGGTGCTTACCGTCCTGTATGGCCGGCCCCTCCACGACGCCGAATTCATTGCCTCCTGCCTGGACGCCTTCGCCGAGCAGGCCGGCGCCGAACTCGCCGCCGCCCCACCGGAGGGTGCATCTTGATGCGCCATGACGGCCTCGAATCCAGGCCAGAACGGTCGGCATGTCCTGGAAGGTGCATCAAGATGCACCTTCCACATGGCTGAGCGAGAGAGCCCGTGGGAGCGACGTGAGTCGCGACATTGCAGAGCACACGGCTTCGGCCGTCGCGACTGACGTCGCTCCCCCAGTGCGTAGATACAAGGGCGGACCATGCACCCTACCTGGAGTAGCGGCGGTAGGCGGACAGGGCCACCTTGCCGGTCTGGGTCTTGCGCACGGCGTCGCCGGCCTCATTGCGGGCGGCGGCGGCCAGGCGCTGGAGTTCGGGGTCGATCTCCAGGAGTTCGCTGATACAGCGGCGGACCACGTCCACCGCCTCGTCGGGCACCGGTTCGGCGAAGAGTGCCTCGCTCAGTTCCCGGCGCTGCCCTTCCATGGCGGCCACGGCCGCCCAGTCCTCCTTGCGGGCCTCACGGAGCATCTGCTCGGTGAGGCCGAGGAGGCGGCGGGCAGCCTGTTTC
>SKYZ01000390.1 GCA_007127625.1 Aquisalimonas sp.
ACTGGCCGGGACGATACCCGCCGAAGCGCGTAACGTCCATGGTGTGCGGGACAATATTGACGTCGAAACAGGCGCCGTCCACGCCGTTCACGGTCAGGCTGACACCGTCGATGCAGATGGAGCCCTTCTCGGCGATATACCGCGCCAGCCGCTCGGGGGCGCGAAAACGGAACCGCCAGGACCGGCCGTCCTGGTGGAGTTCCTCCACGGTACCGAGACCATCCACGTGGCCGCTGACCAGGTGTCCCCCCAGCGGGGTCGACGGAGTCAGGGCCTTTTCCAGGTTGACGGCACTGCCGATCTCCAGCTGCCCCAGACTGGTTCGAGCCAGGGATTCCACGGAGACATCCGCGGCAAAGCTGCTGTCGGTCAGGCCCACCGCGGTCAGGCAGACGCCGTTCACGGCAATGCTGTCGCCGATGGCGACATCCGCCAGCCCCAGCTCCGCAGCGGCCACCTCCAGACGCACGTCATCGCCGCGGCGCTCCCGGGCGTGGATGGTACCCATGGCCTGGATGATTCCCGTGAACATCAACCTTCTCCTGCGATGGGCTCGGGACGAGCCATGATACGGATATCGTTACCCACTTGCCGCACGTCCAGCAGCGTCAGCGGTCGGCGGCCGGCCATGGTCTCCAGCCCTGGCAACCGCAGCAGCGGCCTCGCCTGGTGACCCATGAGATGCGGCGCCAGGTAGACGATCAGTTCATCCACCCAGCCGCCGTCCAGGAACGCGCCGGCCAGCGTGGGGCCGGACTCCACCAGCAACTCGTTGACCTGGCGGCCGGCCAGCAGTTCCAGCACGGCCTGCAGATCCAGGCCACCGCTCCGGGTCGCGATCCGTTCAACTTCCGCTCCCGCAGCCTCCAGGGCGGCCCGCCGACCAGTGTCCTCGCTGGAGGTGAGGATCAGGACCGGTCCGGGTGCGGCCAGCAGGCGTGCACTCGGCGGTGTCGTCAGTGCGGAATCCAGCACCACCCGCAGGGGTGGCGGGATATCTGCGGCTCCGGCCACGTCACGGACGGTCAGCGCCGGATCGTCCGCGCGCACCGTCCCACTGCCGGTGACGATGGCGCAGGAGCGCGCGCGCCAGCGGTGGACATCCGCCCGGGCGGCGGCGCCAGTGATCCAGCGGCTCTCGCCGGAGGCCATGGCAGTACGGCCATCCAAGCTGGCGGCCAGCTTGCAGCGTACCCAGGGGCGTTGCCGAAGCATCCGCCGGGCAAAGCCGGCATTGAGCGCCAGGGCGCCGGGCTCCAGTACGCCCTCACGCACGCCGACCCCGCCCTGGCGCAGTCGCTCCAGGCCATTGCCGGCCACGGTCGGGTTCGGATCCCGCATGGCCACCACCACCTCGGCCACACCCGCCTCCAGCAGGGCATCGCAGCACGGCGGCGTGCGGCCGAAATGGGAGCAGGGCTCCAGCGTGACATAGGCGGTGGCGCCGCGTGCCGCATCGCCGGCCGCGCGCAGGGCGTGCACCTCGGCATGGGCCTCACCGGTGCGGGCGTGCCAGCCCTCACCGACGCAGGCACCATCACGCACGATCACGCAGCCGACACGGGGATTGGGGCGCGCGGTCATCAGGCCCCGCTCGGCCAGCCGCAGTGCACGGGCCATCCACTGGTGATCCTCGGCGCTGAAGGCATCACTGCTCATGGCGGGCACGCCTCGCCTAGGAGGACGAAGAGGAGGAGGACGAGTCCTCAAGCCCCTCGATGACTTCACGGAAGGCGCTGACGTCCTCGAAGCTGCGGTAGACCGAGGCGAAACGCACGAAGGCCACCTTGTCCAGCTCGCGCAGCTCTTCCATGACCCATTCGCCGACGTTACGGCTCGGCACCTCACGCTCGCCCTGGGCGCGGATGTTACGGATGATGCGATGAATGGCCGCTTCCACCTGCTCGGTGTCCACGGGCCGCTTCTCCAACGCCCGCAACATGCCGGTGCGCAGCTTGTCCTCGTCGAAGGGCTCGCGGGTGCCATCCTGCTTCACCATGCGAGGCATGAGCAGCTCCGCCGACTCGAACGTCGTGAACCGCTCGCCGCACTGCCCGCACTCCCGTCGCCGACGCACCTGATCACCCTCCCGCGCGAGGCGTGAGTCGATGACCCGGGTGTCCTGCGCCTGGCAGTACGGGCAGCGCATGGCGGTGCGTCAGCCCTTGTAGACCGGCTTGCGCGCGCAGATTTCCTTCACCTTCTCCCGCACCGAGGCAATGGTGTCGGCGTCGGTGATGTTGTCCAGCACGTCGCAGATCCAGTGGGCCAGTTGCTTGGCATCCTCGGTATCGAACCCGCGGGTGGTAATGGCGGGGGTGCCGATACGCAGACCGGAGGTGACGAACGGCGACTGGGGATCGTTGGGCACCGTGTTCTTGTTCACGGTGATGTGCGCCTCGCCCAGGGCGGCGTCCGCGTCCTTGCCGGTCAGGCCCTTGGCGACCAGATCGATCAGGAACAGGTGATTGTCGGTGCCGCCAGAGACCACATCAAAGCCGCGCTCCTTCACCGTGGCAGCCATCGCGCGGGCGTTGTCCACCACCCGCTGCTGGTAGTCTTTGAACTCCGGCTCCAGGGCCTCCTTGAAGGCCACGGCCTTGCCGGCGATGACATGCATCAGGGGGCCGCCCTGGGTGCCCGGGAAGATCAGCGACTGGAACTTCTTGGTGATCTCGGGGTTGTCGCGGGCGACGATCAGGCCACCGCGGGGGCCGCGCAGGGTCTTGTGGGTGGTGGTGGTGCAGGCGTCGGCATAGGGGACGGGGTTCGGATACACGCCGGCGGCAATCAGGCCGGAGACGTGGGCCATGTCCACCACCAGGTAGGCGCCCACCTTGTCGGCGATTTCGCGGAACCGCGCCCAGTCCACCACACGGGAATAAGCGGAGAAGCCGGCGACGATGATCTTCGGCTTGTGCTCCTGCGCCAGTTCATCGACCTGCTTGTAGTCGATTTCGCCGGTTTCCGGATCCAGGCCGTACTGCACGGCGTTGAAGATCTTGCCGGAGAAGTTGACCTTGGCGCCGTGGGTCAGATGGCCGCCGTGGTCCAGGCTCATACCGAGGATGGTGTCCCCGGGAGAGGCCAGGGCCAGGTAGACCGCGGCGTTCGCCTGGGAACCGCTGTGGGGCTGCACGTTGGCATAATCCGCGCCGTAGAGCTGTTTGGCGCGCTCAATGGCCAGGCGCTCGGCCTCGTCGACGAATTCACACCCGCCGTAGTAGCGCTTGCCGGGATAGCCCTCGGCGTACTTGTTGGTGAGCACGCTGCCCTGGGCTTCCATCACCCGCGGGCTGGCGTAGTTCTCGGAGGCGATCAGTTCGATGTGCTCTTCCTGACGCTGGTTCTCCTTCTGCATGGCATCCCAGAGTTCGGGATCAAAGCTGGCGATGTTCATGTCTTGGTTGAACATTCGGCTCCCTCAACGTTGCCAAAGAAAAATCGTGATGTACCGGAAGCGGCGGCGCACGAGGGGCGCCACTGCCTGCCCCCGGGGAGGCGAGACCCCCAGTACGGGATTCTGGCTGACCGGCGGCGCCGTGCGCACGCGCGGGCCTTCTGAGTTTCGGAGAGCCTAGCAGTGTAACGCATTCACGTTACCCCTGCACGGACGCCCACTGTCGCCGCGGCGACAGTACCCGCGCCGCCTCAGGCAATGGTTGCCCGACAGGCCTGATTGCTCTACAAGGGCGGAACATGCCGGAACGAGCCACGCCATGCGCAAACCTGCCCCCAAATTGACCGTCGGCTGGCGCGAGTGGGCCGGGCTTCCGGACCTGGAGGTGCCGGAGATCAAGGTCAAGGTGGACACCGGGGCGCTCACCTCGGCACTGCACGCCATCCATGTGCACCGTTTCACCGAGGCCGGCCGCCGCCGCGTCGGCTTCGAGATCCACCCGTTTCAGCGCCGCAGTCACCCGACCATCCGCTGCACGGCGGATCTCGTCGGTGAGCGCCGGGTCACCAGTTCCACGGGTCACCACGAGTACCGCCCGGTAATCCGCACCAGCATCCTGCTTGCGGGTGTACGCTGGCCCATCGACCTGACCTTGACGAATCGCGATAGCATGGGCTTTCGTATGCTGCTCGGCCGACGCGCCATGCGCCGGCGACTGCTGGTCAACCCATCCGCCTCGTTCCTCTGCGGCGCGCCCGCAGGACCGAATCACGCAACCTGAGCCACGGAGCCGCGACGCCCGATGAACATTGTCATTCTCTCGCGCAACCGCAAGCTCTACTCGACGCGGCGTCTGGTGGAGGCCGGCGAGGCACGCGGACACACCATTCGTGTGGTGGACCCCCTGCGCTGCTACATGAACATCAGTGCACACAAGCCGGAGATTCACTACCAGGGCGAGGTTCTGGAGATGCCGGATGCGGTGATCCCGCGCATCGGCGCTTCGGTCACGTTCTACGGCACGGCGGTGGTGCGGCAGTTCGAGATGATGGGTGTATTCCCGCTGAACGAGTCGGTGGCCATCAGCCGTTCCCGGGACAAGCTGCGGTCGCTGCAGCTGCTGGCCCGCAAGGGCATCGGGCTACCGGTCACGGGGTTCGGCTACTCGCCGGACGACAACCAGGACCTGATCAACCTGGTGGGCGGTGCACCGCTGGTTGTGAAGCTGCTGGAGGGCACTCAGGGTCGCGGGGTGGTGCTGGCGGAGACGAACAAGGCGG
>SKYZ01000033.1 GCA_007127625.1 Aquisalimonas sp.
CCGACACTGAAGAAGTCTTCGCCCTGGCTGCCATCGGGCTGGATGCCCTGGCGGTGCTGGGCGTTGAAGGCGTCAGTCAGGCCGGTGGCGAGCTGGCCCAGATCGTTCCGGGCCGGCTTGAGGATCTCGTCGCGGAACTCCAGCAGCCCGCCGATGGAACCGCCACTCAGGGTGCCGGTGATGGTCTGGTTGCCACTGCTGCCGGCGAAAGCGATCTCGCTGCGCCCGGGGTCGTATTCGTTGCGCTGCACTGCGAGTTCGTTGGCGCTGTTGCCGGTAACCAGCGGCTGGCCGCTGCCCACGAACACGTTCACGGCGCCGTCATCCTGAGCCACGATCTGGGTGCCCACCTTCTCGGAGAGCTTGCGGATCTGCAGGTCACGCTGGTCCAGCAGGTCATTGGCAGGCTGCCCAGTGCGGCCCTCGGCCTCGCGGATCTCGCGGTTCAGGCTGGCGATGGACTCGGCGTACTGGTTGATCTCCTCGACTTCCGCGCCGAGCTGGCTGTTCACTTCGCTGTCCAGGTCACGGAAGCGACGGTCCAGTAGATCGAACCGGCTGACCAGGTTCTCGGCCTGGGCCAGCGCCACTTCCCGGGCAGAGCTGGAAGCGGGATCATTGGCCACGTCCTGCAGGCTGTCGAAGAATCCCTGCAGCGCCGGGGACAACCCCGCTTCCTTGTCCGCCAGCAGATTGTCGATCCGCCCGGCATAGTTGGCCAGGGTGTCCTTGTCCTCGAAGTCAGACCCGGCCTGGCGCAGGGCATTCTCCAGGTTCTGATCGAACAGCCGCTGGATGGTGCCGGTCTCGACCCCATTGCCAATGAAACCGTTGCCCATTTCCGTGGGCGGGCGCGTCTCGAACTCCGCCCGCTGACGGCTGTAGCCCTCGGTGTTGACGTTGGAGATATTGTGCGACGTGGTCGCCAGGGCCCGCTGGAAGGCCTGGAGGCCGGAGACACTGGTACCGAGTATGTCCGCCATGACGCGATGACTCCGTGGTTATACTTCGGTTGTCGGCCGATCCGGCGCCGGCTTGAGGGGGTCCAGTGCTGCCTCCAGCACATCGCCATCGAGGATGCTGCGGATCTTTTCCGCATAGGCGGGGTCTGTGGCATACCCGGCATCCTGCAACGCCTCGGCCCACGCCGCCGGGTCGCCGCTCTGCTCCAGAGCCTGGCTGTAGCGCGGGTTTTCCTCCAGGAAACGCACGTAGTCCTGAAAACTCTGTTCCAGGGAGTCGTACGCACGGAAACTGGCCATTTCCCTCTGCGGCACACCGTCACGAAACTCCAGGGTGGGGACCCGCACCGTGTCGCCCTCCCAGCCGTTATGGGCCTTGATGCCGAAGAGGTTGTGGCTGGGCTCGCCGTCACCGTCACGGATCACGTGCTGCCCCCAGCCGGTTTCCAGAGCGGCCTGGGCCACCAGAACCCTGGGATCTGTCCCGAGGCGCTCGGCGGCCTTCTCCGCCGCCGGCCAGACGTCGCGGACAAACGCCGCTGGATCGTCCCAGCCCGCGCCCTTGCCGCCGGGCTGCGCCGGTTTGGTGGCACCGGGCCTGGACGTCGCCTCCGTGTCCGGCTCTGCCTCGGTCATGCGCATGGGCGGCAGACGCCGGGCGTAGTCCTCGATGCCCCGGTCGCGCACACCGTCGACGCCGTCGTCGAACCCGGCCTGCTCGCGCAACTGGCGCTCCACCATGTCGGCGATGCCGAAGCCGCCCTGGCGGCCGATGCTGGTGGCCAGCTGCTGATCGTGGAGCTGCTCGTACTGCTCCATGGCATTGCCGCCGAAGAGCTCGTCTCCGGGGGTCGCCGCCCGCATGCTCTTGAGCATGATGCCCACGAACACCGTCTCGAACTCCTCGGCCACCTTGCGCAGGTCACCCTCGCCGGGATCCTGCAGCCCGTGGCGCAGACGTTCCAGCGAACTGGTGTCGAAGATGTTGGCTTCCGGAGCCTGGGGCGCGCTGATTGCCATGGCGAACTCCTCAGATCACCACCAGTTCAGCCCGCAGGGCACCCGCCTGCTTCAGGGCTTCGAGAATGGCCACTAGATCCCCGGGCGCCGCTCCTACACGGTTCACCGACTCGACGATCTCTTCGAGGCGCACCCCCGGACCGAACAGGAACATGGGGTTGTCCTCCTGCTCCACCTGAATATCGGTATCCGGCGTCACCACGGGCTGGCCGTCGGTGAACGGCGGCGGCTGGTCCACGTCGAAGTCCTCGGTGATGGTGACCGTGAGACTGCCGTGGGTCACCGCGGCCTGCCGCACGCGCACCTCGCTGCCCACCACCACGGTGCCGGAGCGGGAGTTGACGATGACCCTGGCGGGGGCCTCACCCGGCTCCACCCGGATGTCCTCCAGGTAGGCCATGAAACCGACGCGCTGATCCGGATCCTGCGGCGCCCGGACGCTGATCTGGGTGGCATCCTCGGCCCGCGCGGTGTCCGGCCCGAGTTCCTCGTTGATGGCATCGGCCACGCGCCGCGCCGTGGTGAAATCCCCGGTGTTGAGATTGAGCTCGATGGTGTTGCCGGTGTTGAACGGCGAACTCACCTCCCGCTCCACCGTGGCGCCATTGGGAATACGCCCGGCACTGGGGATGTTGACGGTGATGCTGGAGCCATCCGCACCGCCGGCGCCGAATCCGCTCACCGTGAGGTTGCCCTGGGCCATGGCGTAGACCTCGCCGTCGGCGCCGCGCAGGGGCGTCATCAGCAGCGCGCCGCCACGGAGGCTGTCGGCGTTGCCAATGGAGGCCACGGTGACGTCCACTTCCTGGCCCGAGCGGGCGAAGGCCGGCAGGTCGGCAGTAACCATGACCGCGGCGACGTTCTCCGTCTGGAAGTTCACGTCCGGCGGCACCTGCACACCCTGGGCACTCAGCATGCTGCGGATGCTCTGCACGGTGAAGGGGGTCTGGGTGGTTTGGTCCCCGGTGCCGTCCAGACCCACCACCAGGCCGTAGCCCACCAACTGGTTGTCGCGCACCCCGGCCACGGAGGCGAGATCCTTGATGCGCTCGCCGGTCCAGTTCTGCGCCTGGAGCGACGTGCCGGTCCAGGCCAGGACCAGGGCGAGCGTCAATACGGTGACATGGCGCCACATGGCGTTTCCTCCGAGTCGATCAGAACGGCCACAGGGGGCTGTTGAGTATGCGCTGCCCCCAGCCCATGCGGTTGGACTCCGCCAGGGTGCCGGTGCCGGTGTAGGCGATCTGCGCGTTGGCGACCCGCTCGGACGACACGGTGTTGTCCGGCGCCACGTCGTCCGGGCGCACGAGCCCCGTCAGGGTGATGTATTCGTCGCCGTGATTGATGGTGAGCTTCTTGCGCCCCTGAACCACCAGATTGCCCGACGGATGCACATCCACCACCACGGCGGTCAGGGTGCCGGTGAGCTCGTTGCCCTGATCCACGTTGCCGGAGCCGTCGAAGCCGCTGTCCGAGGTCGCCCCCGCCGACAGTGGATTGCCGCCGACGGTCGCCTCCCGGCCGAAGAGTTCCGGGGCGCCCATGTCCACATTGCTGCCGCGGTTGATGCTGGTGCTGGCGTTCTTGCTGGCACCGGTCTGCTCATCCAGCTGGATGGTGATGATGTCACCGGCACGCAGCGCGGTGCGGTTCTCGAACATCCGTGTGCCGTGGGACGCCTGGTAGATGGCACCGTTGTCATCGCGCTCCGCCTCGGTGACCACGGGCTCCGGCAGCGCCGGCGGGTCTTCGTACTCCGGCGGCGTCGTGGTGGCACACCCGGCCAGGGTCAGGACGCCAATTGCAGCGAGTAACAGTGAACGCATGGTAATCACCTCAGGGTCCTCCCCGCCGGCTACAGGTTCTGGGTAATGAACTGCAGCATCTGGTCGGAGGTGGAGATGGACTTGGTGTTGGTCTCGAAGGCCCGCTGGGTCTCGATCATGTTCACCAGTTCTTCGGCAATGTTCACGTTGGAGGACTCCAGCGCCCCCTGCATGACGCTGCCCAGGCCGTCGAGCCCTGGGTCGCCCACCTGCGGGGCACCGCTGGCAGCCGTCTCCTGGAACAGGTTGCCGCCGATGGGCTCGAGCCCCGCCGGGTTGACGAACTCGGCCAGCTGGATCTGGCCGATTTCCTGGACATCCGCCTGCCCGGCGACACTCACCGTCACGGTACCGTCACGACCGATGGTGACGTCCTGCGCGTTATCGGGAACGTTCAAGGGCGGTTCCAGACCGAAGCCGCTGGACGTCACCACCTCGCCATCGCTGTTCACCTGGAACGAGCCGTCGCGGGTATAGCCAACCGTGCCGTCGGGCCGCAGCACCTGAAAGAAGCCATCCCCTTCGATGGCAACATCCAGGGAGTTACCCGTCTGCTGCAGGTTGCCCTGGGTATGCTCCTTCTCCGTGGCCACCACGCGCACGCCGGTACCCAGGGACAGCCCCGTGGGCAGCTGCGCGTCCTGGGTGTTCTGCGCGCCGGCCTGGCGCACGTTCTGGTAGACCAGATCCTCGAACACCGCCCGGTCCTGCTTGAAACCGGTGGTGTTGACGTTGGCCAGGTTGTTGGAAACCGTCTGCATGCGCGTCTCCTGCGCGTCCAGACCGGTCTTGGCCACCCAAAGTGCGGGATTCATGGCACCCTCCCTGCCGCGGCTGCGGCGTTATTCGGTTCAGCCCTGCATGC
>SKYZ01000387.1 GCA_007127625.1 Aquisalimonas sp.
GGAACAGACCGAAAGTCGCGGTCACCAGCAGTAGCGAGACAAACCCCACACGCCACACCAGAAAGGCCGAAAGGATCGGCTCGTCCGGCCTCCGCGGAGCCCGTTCCATGACGCCCGGCTCGGTCGGCTCGAACGCCAGCGCCAGGCCCAGGGTGACCGCAGTCACCATGTTGACCCAGAGGATCTGCACCGGGGAGATGGGCAGCATCATGCCTGCCATCACCGCGGCGATCACCACCATGGCCTGGCCGCCGTTGGTGGGTAGCAGGAATAGGAGCGCCTTGCGCAGATTGTCGTAGACGGTGCGCCCCTCCTCCACGGCCCGGGCTATGGAGGCGAAGTTGTCATCGGCCAGCACCATGTCGCTGGCTTCCTTTGACACCTCAGTGCCCTTCATACCCATGGCCACGCCCACGTCGGCGCGCTTGAGCGCCGGGGCGTCGTTGACGCCGTCACCGGTCATGGCCACACGCTCGCCCCGGGCCTGCAGGGCACGCACCAGGCGCAGCTTGTGCTCGGGACTGGCGCGGGCGAACACGTCGGTGGTGCGCACTGCATCCTCCAGTGCCGCATCGTCCATGCCTTCCACGTCCTTGCCGGTGAGCACGCGCTCACCATCACCGATGCCGAGTTCCCGCCCGATGGCACGGGCGGTCAGGGCATGGTCCCCGGTGATCATCTTGGTCCGGATGCCCGCCTCCTGGCATTGGCGCACGGCCGCGATGGCTTCCTCCCGGGGCGGGTCGATCAGGCCCACCAGGCCCAGCAGGGTGAGCCCGTCCTCGACATCCTCGAAGGTCAGTTCGTGGCGCCCCTGCGCGACGGGGCTGACGGCAAGCGCCAGCACGCGCTGCCCGCGCTCGGCCAGCGCTTCCATGGCCCGTTGCCAGTACTGAAGGTCGATGGGCTCCTCGCCCTCGGCGGTACGCTGCTGCGCGCACATCTCCAGCACACGCTCCGGGGCGCCCTTGAGGTAGATGACTCCATGACCGTGGTGGTCATGGTGAAGCGTCGCCATGAACCGGTGCTCGGATTCGAATGGAATGGCATCGACACGGGGGAGTTCCCTGCCGAGCTCCGTCGGATCCAGATCTGTTTTCATGGCCAGGGTCATCAACGCACCCTCGGTGGGGTCACCCTGCATGCGCCACTGCCCGTCGTGGTGCTCCACGGTTGCATCGTTGCACAGCAGTGCGGCGCGCAGCAGTTCCGGGAGCACCGGCTCACCGTCGCTGACCACCGGTGAGCCGTCGCGCTCGACGGCCCCTTCCGGTGCGTAACCGACGCCGGTGACATCGTATTCGGCACCGCCGGTGACGATGCCCTGGACGGTCATCTCGTTGCGGGTCAGCGTCCCGGTCTTGTCCGAACAGATCACCGTTACCGAGCCCAGCGTCTCTACCGCCGGCAGCTTGCGGATGATGGCGTTGCGTCCGGCCATGCGCTGCACGCCAATGGCCAGCGTAATGGTCATGATGGCCGGCAGCCCCTCGGGGATGGCCGCCACCGCCAGGCCCACCGCCGCCAGAAAGATCTCGCCCCAGGCGTAATCCCGGAAAACCACCCCGAACACGAACGTCAGCACTGCCGCACCGATGATGGCTGCGGCGAGCCAGCGGCCGAACACGGCAATCTGCCGCAGCAAGGGTGTGGTCAGCTTCTCCACATCCTCGAGCATGCTGCTGATGCGACCGATCTCGGTGGCATCAGCAGTGGCGGCGACCACGCCGGTGGCCTGCCCATAGGTCACCAGCGTGCCGGAGAAGGCCATGTTCAGCCGGTCCCCCAGTACTGCGTCGGCGGCCACTGGCTCCGGGCGCTTGTCCACGGCCACGGACTCGCCGGTGAGCACCGATTCGTCCACCCGCAGTTCGCGGGAGCGCAACAGCCGCAGGTCCGCGGGCACCTTGTCGCCGGACTGGAGGATCACCACATCCCCGGGCACCAGTTCGTCGGCGGGAATGGTCTGCCGGCGACCCTGCCGCAGTACCGTCGCCTGGGGCGAGAGCATGTCGCGGATGGCGTCCAGCGCCTTCTCCGCCTTGCCCTCCTGGATGACGCCGATGAGGGCGTTAATCACCACCACGCCGAGAATGACGCCAGTATCCACCCAGTGGCCCAGCAACGCCGTGACGCCAGCGGCGGCAATCAGGACGTAGATGAGCACGTTGTGGAACTGGAGCAGGAAACGCACAAGAGGCCCGTGCCGCCGCGGTGGACGCAAGCGGTTGTGCCCGTGGCGCGCGAGGCGCTCCGCGGCTTCGTCGGAACTCAGGCCATCATGGCAGCTTGCCAGGTCCGACAGTACGTCCTTTGCGTCGCGGGCATGCCACTCGCCGGATGCACCCTGCTCCGTCATTACCGACCACTCCTGTCTCGCCGTTCGGGGGTATCAAGGGCATAGCATGCCGCAATGCAACAAAAACGTCATGATCTGCGTCAACGCATTGCCCTACCTTGAAACGGCGTGCCAGCGCCCCCAGACGTTGCTGCTCAGTGACGGTTTTCCCGAGGGAGCCGTGCAGCGACAATGCAGTGCAGATACGAAACGCGGAGCACATCATGACCGGAGCCGAAATCCCGCTGACACCACTGATCTCCCTGATTGCCGGCATCGCCATACTGATAGTGCCGAAACTTCTTAACTACATCATTGCCGCCTACCTTATCCTGATCGGCATTCTGGGCCTGATCTGACATCACGGGAGAAACCATGAGCGAGGCAAGACACCAGAAACTCCTTATCCTGGGCTCCGGCCCGGCGGGCTACACCGCGGCGGTGTACGCGGCCCGGGCCAATCTTCAGCCCGTGCTGGTCACCGGCATGGAGATGGGCGGGCAGCTCACCACCACCACCGACGTGGACAACTGGCCCGGCGACGTTGAAGGCCTGCAGGGGCCGGACCTGATGGAGCGCATGAAGGCCCACGCCGAACGTTTCGGCACCGAGATCATCTTCGACCACGTCCACACCGTGGAACTCGGCCAGCGCCCCTTCCGGCTCACTGGCGACATGGGGAGCTACACCTGCGACGCGCTGATCATCGCCACCGGCGCCAGCGCCCAGTATCTGGGCCTGGAGACGGAGAGCACCTTCATGGGCAAGGGCGTGTCGGCCTGCGCCACCTGCGACGGATTCTTCTATCGCAAGCAGAAGGTCGCGGTGATCGGCGGCGGCAACACCGCCGTGGAGGAGGCGCTGTACCTGTCCAACATCGCCGATCACGTCACGCTGGTCCACCGGCGGGACAGCCTGCGGGCGGAGAAAATCCTCCAGGACAAGCTCATGGACAAGGTCGAGGCGGGCCAGATCAGCGTCCAGTGGAACCACACGCTGGAGGAGATCCTGGGCGACGACTCGGGGGTCACGGGAGCCCGGCTGAAGTCCACCGGCAACGGCGAGACCCAGGACATCGATGTTGCCGGCGTGTTCATCGCCATCGGCCACAAGCCGAACACCGACATCTTCCAGGGCCAGCTGGACATGCAGAACGGCTACATCCGGGTGAAAAGCGGCCTGGACGGCGACGCCACCGCCACCAGCGTGCCCGGCGTATTCGCCGCCGGTGACGTCATGGACCACGTCTACCGTCAGGCGGTGACCTCCGCCGGCACCGGCTGCATGGCCGCGCTGGACGCCGAACGTTATCTGGACGGCCTGGCTGATGCCACGGCAACCGCCGAGGCTGCCAGCCAGACCGAGGGCGCCTGAGCATCGGCGATCGCCCGTTCGGGACTTGTACAACAGGCATTCAGGCGCCAGTCTATAGGGAAGGTCGCCGCTCCCTGCAGGGGCGGCCAGCGCCGCCGGATGCGGCCACGTACCGTACCAGGATCAAACCCATCGTGAGCCCGAAAGAAGAGAGCCATGGCCACAAGTCCACAGAATCCCGCCGTCGTGACCAGGGGCGCCGATGAGCAGGCGCGAGTCGACCGCGAAACCGACGATCTCGCGCTCTACTATTACGAAACCTGCCCTTTCTGTATTCGCGTTCTGCGTACCATTGAGCGACTGCGCCTGAAAATCGAGCTACGCAACATCCGGCGGGTGCCCGCATACCGTGACCAGCTGCTGGAAGGCGGCGGCGATGCCACCGTCCCGTGCCTGTTGATCCGCAAGGACGACGGCACGCTGGAGTGGCTTTACGAGTCGGACGCCATCATGAACTATCTCGAGGATCACTTCGCCTGAACTGGCCGGCATGATGCCGGCGGGGCGGATGGCTGCCGGTCACCCCAGTGACCGGCGGTAATCCACCGTCAGCGGGGCGTGATCCGAGAACCGCTCGGCGGTGTATACCGTCGCACTCTGCAGCTCCGATGCAAGGTCCGGGGTAATCACCTGGTAGTCGATGCGCCAGCCGGTGTTGTTGTCCCAGGCCTGACCGCGGTTGGACCACCAGGTGTACTGCTCGCGCTCGGGGTAGAGTGCGCGGTAGGCATCCACCCACCCCACTCCGCCGAAGACCCGATCCAGCCATTCCCGCTCGTGGGGCAGAAAGCCCGAGTTCTTCTGGTTGCTGCGCCAGTTGCGCAGATCCAGCGGCCGGTGCGCGATATTCCAGTCGCCGCAGATGATGTACTCGCGATCATCGTCCATCCAGGCACGGAGGTGTTGCAGGAAATCCTGCATCCACCTTTCCTTGACCCCCTGGCGCTCGGTGCCCGA
>SKYZ01000238.1 GCA_007127625.1 Aquisalimonas sp.
ATGTCAGTGACGACACCTTCATCAAGCTGGTCACCGACGGCATGCTTCTGGCCGAGATCCAGGGCGACCGCGAGCTGGATGGCTACGACACCATCATCATCGACGAGGCCCACGAGCGCAGCCTCAACATCGACTTCCTGTTGGGGTATCTCAAGCAGCTCCTGCCACGACGCCCCGACCTGAAAGTCATCATCACCTCGGCGACCATCGATCCGGAGCGGTTCGCGCGCCATTTCGAGGACGCGCCCATTGTTCACGTCTCGGGACGCAGCTACCCCGTTGACGTGCGCTATCGCCCCCTGGCGGGCGAGGACGAGGACAGCCGCGACCGCGACCAGCAGACCGCCATCATCGACGCCGTGGAAGAACTGGCCCGTGAGGGGCCGGGGGATATCCTGGTCTTCCTGGCCACCGAGCGGGAGATCCGCGAAACAGCGGAGGCGCTGCGCAAGCAGCACCCGCCGGGGACCGAGATCCTGCCACTGTTCGCCCGGCTCAGCGCCGCGGAACAGCAGCGCGCCTTCCGGCCGCACCAGGGGCGTCGCATCGTACTCGCCACCAATGTGGCCGAGACTTCCGTGACCGTGCCCGGCATTCGCTATGTGGTCGATACCGGGCGCGTGCGGCTAAGCCGCTACAGCTTCCGCAGCAAGGTTCAGCGGCTCCCCATTGAGCCCATTTCCCGCGCGTCCGCCGACCAGCGTGCGGGCCGCTGCGGGCGTGTGGCCCCGGGCATCTGCATCCGGCTCTACAGCGAAGAGGATTACCAGTCCCGTCCGGAATTCACGGATCCCGAGATCCAGCGCACGAACCTGGCCGCGGTGATTCTGCAGATGCAGGCCCTTGGGCTCGGTGCCGTGGAGGAGTTCCCCTTCGTGGAGCCGCCGGACAGGCGCTACATCAATGACGGCTACCGCGGCCTGTTCGAGCTGCAGGCCGTGGACGGCGAACGTCGGCTCACGGAGCTGGGGCGCCGCCTGGCGCGCCTGCCGGTGGATCCCACCATCGGCCGCATGCTGCTGGCGGCGGGTGAAATCAGGGCCCTGGATGAACTGCTGATCATCGCAGCCGGTCTGAGCATCCCCGACCCCCGCGAGCGCCCGATGGAAGCGCAGCAGGCCGCCGATCAGGCGCACCGGGAGTGGCGTGACGAAGCCTCCGATTTTCTGGCCTTCGTCAACCTGTGGCGGGACTATCAGCACAACCGCCGCCACCTGACGCGTCGCAAGCTCGAGCGCTGGTGCCGGGAACGCTACGTGAGCCCGCTGCGCATGCGGGAGTGGGTGGACATCCATCGCCAGCTCAAGGAACTGGCCACGGGGCAGGGCTTCCGGCTCAACAGCGAGCCGGCGGACTACAAGCCGCTGCACCGTGCCCTGCTCACGGGGCTGCTCGGCAACGTGGCCATGCGCAACGACGAGCAGACCTACCTGGGTGCCCGGGAGCTGAAGCTGACCATCTTCCCGGGGTCCGCACTCGCGAAACGTCGGCCCAAGTGGATCGTCTGCGCCGAGCTGGTGGAGACCTCCCGGGTGTTTGCCCGCACCGTGGCCGCCATCGATCCGCGGGAGGTGGAAGCGGTGGCGGGCCATTTGGTGCAGCACAGCTACAACGAGCCCCACTGGGATCGCCGTCGCGGACGTGTCAGCGCCTACGAGACCGTCACCCTGTACGGGCTGCCGCTGGTCACCGGCCGCCGGGTGGACTACGGCCGCATCGCCCCGGAGGAGGCCCGCGAGATCTTCATCCGCCAGGGGCTGGCTGAGGACCGGTTGGACAGCCCCGGGCGTTTCCGCGAGCACAACCGCAATCTGATTGCCGAGGTCCAGGAGCTGGAGGACAAGTCTCGGCGCCGCGACGTCCTGGTGGAGAGCGACCGCATCCACGACTTCTACGCCGAGCGTATCCCCGAGGACGTGGCCGACCTCAAGAGCTTCGAGCGCTGGCGCAAGAAGGTCGAGGAGAAGCAGCCGCGGCGGCTCTACATGAGCCGTGAGGCGCTGATGCAGCACGAGGCTGAAGATGTCACGGGCGCCCGCTATCCCGAGACTCTGCGGGTGGGCGATCTGCAGCTGCCGTTGTCCTACCATTTCGAACCCGGGCATCCCGACGATGGTGTCTCCGTGCAGGTGCCCCTGGCGGCACTGAATCAGCTGGAACCGGAGCCGCTGGAGTGGCTGGTCCCCGGGTTGCTGGAGGAGAAGGTCACCACCTTGATCCGCGGGCTGCCGAAGGCTCTGCGGCGCAATTTCGTGCCGGCCCCGGATTTCGCCCGTGCGGCCCTGGACGCCATGCCGGCCCGACAAGGGTCGCTGGTCGATGCCCTGCGGCGCCAGCTCCACCGCATGACCGGCATCGACGTACCGCCGGAGCAATGGGACGCCGTGGATTTGCCCGATCACCTGCGCATGAACATCCGGGTGCTCGACGCCGATGGCACGCTGGTGGACCGCGGGCGTGACCTGCGTGCCCTGCAGCGGCAGCTCGGTGAGCACGCCAGCGCGGAGTTCCGTACCGCCACGCCCGATCCGCACTGGGAGCGCGATGGCATAACTCGCTGGGATTTCGGTGAGTTACCGGAAACCGTTGAGTTCGAACGTCACGGCGTCACCGTGCGCGGATACCCTGCGCTGGTGGATGGGGGCAGCAGTGTCGCGCTACGCATCTGCGATGCTCCTGACGTGGCCGAGGTGCACAGCCGCGCGGGGGTCCGGCGACTCATCCGCCTGCATCTGCGTGAGCAGATCCAGCACCTGCGCGGGAACCTGCCGGATTTCCAGCGCATGAGCCTGCAGTACCAGGGGCTTGGCAGCAGTGACGAGCTGCGCGACGAGCTCATCGGTGCGGTAGTCGATCGCGCCTTCCTGCGGGGGGCGGAACTGCCACGCAGCGAAAGCGGTTTCCGCGCGCTGGTGGACGCCGGGCGTGGGGAACTGGTGGAGGAAGGCGAACGCTTCGCCCGCCGGGTTGCGCGCATCCTTGATCGCTATCATCAGTTGCGCAAGGCATTGAAACAGCCCCGCGGGCTGGAGGGCATGGACAGCTTCCGGGACATGAACGAGCACCTGGATCACCTGGTGTTTCCGCACTTCCTGCTGGAGCTGCCCGCGGAACTGCAGGAGCACCTGCCGCGCTACTTGGACGGCCTGGAGCACCGGGTGGAAAAGCAGGCGGAGGACCCGCGCCGGGATGCCCAGCGCACCCACCTGGTGCGTCCCTGGTGGGAAGCATGGCAGCAGCGCGCCGAACGCCACCGGCAGGAGGGCGTCCAGGACCCGGATCTCGCCATCATGCGCCAGCTTCTGGAAGAGTACCGCATTTCCCTGTTTGCCCAGCACCTGGGGACTGCCATGCCGGCCTCCGAGAAGCGTCTGCGCCAGCAGTGGCAACAGGTGCGGTAGCCCGACCCTTTGTAGTACCATGCGCGCCTTCCCGGCAACACCGAGCAGATGCGGTTATGGAACTCAACGCCCTTTACACCCAGGCGGCCGATCTCCGCGAGCGCGTGGAAGCGCTTAGGGGGTATCTTTGACTACCCGGGCAAGAAGGAGCGACTGGAAGAGGTTCTCCGGCTGCTGGAAGATCCGAACATCTGGAACAATCCCGGCGAAGCGCAATCCCTGAACCGCGAGCGGTCACGGCTGCAGAGCACGGTGGATCAGCTGGAATCCCTGCACAGCGGATTGGCCGACGTGGATGAGCTCCTGGACATGGCCCAGGAAGAGGGCGATGAGGATACCGCCCGCGCCGTGGAGTCCGACCTGCAGCAATACCAGAAAGCGGTAGCGACGCTGGAGTTCCAGCGCATGTTCTCCGGCGAGATGGACGCCAGCAACGCGTTCATGGACATTCAGGCCGGCTCCGGTGGTACCGAGGCCCAGGACTGGGCCAACATGCTGCTGCGCATGTATCTGCGCTGGGCGGAACGCCACGATTTTGCCACCGAGATCATCGAACTCTCCGAGGGGGACGTGGCCGGTATCAAGAGCGCCACGGTGCGTGTCGACGGCGACCACGCCTTCGGCTGGCTGCGCACGGAGACAGGGGTGCACCGGCTGGTGCGGAAGTCCCCGTTTGACTCGGGCAACCGCCGCCATACCTCCTTTGCGGCGGTGTTCGTGTCACCGGAAATCGACGATAACGTGGACATCGAGATCGATCCCTCGGACCTGCGCATCGACGTGTACCGGGCCAGTGGTGCCGGCGGCCAGCACGTGAATACCACCGAGTCGGCGGTGCGGATTACCCACGAACCCACCGGCGTGGTGGTCCAGTGCCAGAACGACCGCTCCCAGCACCGCAACCGCGAGACGGCGATGAATCAGCTTCGCGCCAAACTCTACGAGCGCGAGATGCAGGCGCGTCGTCAGAAGCAGGCCGCCGCCGAGGACGACAAGTCCGACATCGGCTGGGGCAGCCAGATCCGCTCCTACGTGCTGGACCAGTCCCGGATCAAGGACCTGCGCACCGGCGTGGAGGTGGGCAACACCCAGGCCGTGCTGGACGGCGACCTGGACCGGTTCATCGAGGCCAGCCTTAAAGCCGACGTCTGAACAAGCGAGAAGTGACCGTGAGCAAGGACACCCCCGAGACCGACGAGAACAAGCTCATCGCCCAGCGCCGGGAGAAGCTTCAGGCCTGGCGCGAGACCGGTGCGGCGTTTCCCAA
>SKYZ01000342.1 GCA_007127625.1 Aquisalimonas sp.
CCTACCTGCTGTATCTGGCCTGGCGTATCGCCACGGCCAGCCCGGGGGGCACTGGTGGCGGCGAAGGCAAGCCCATCACGTTCCTGGAGGCGGCCGGTTTCCAGTTCGCCAATCCCAAGGCCTGGATCATGGCCATCTCCGCCATCAGCGCCTTCACGCTCAGCGGCGACGCCTACGTGGTCTCCGCCGTCGCCGTGGCACTGACCTGCTCCCTGGTGAATCTGCCCTCCATCGGCATGTGGGCGGCGTTCGGCACCGCCATCGGCCGGTTGCTGCGTTCCGCGAAAGCCTGGCAAAGGTTCAACCACTGCATGGGCGGGCTCACCGCCGCGTGCGTGTTGCTGATCGTGCTGGACTGACCGTCCACGGTCGCGCCGGTCGGCCTCGCCTGTAGTGATCCGGCGGCACCATTGGGCGTCCCGCGTCTGTGTTCAACAACACAATGACAGGACGTTCTCGTGCACCTACCGTGCATCTCCTTTCGTGACCGCGTGGGAGATCTCCGTTGACAATCAGTGTCTGGTTTTTCGTGGTGGGAGCACTGCTTCTGGGCATGGGGTTGACGTCGGATTTCCTGCGTCGGCTTCCGGTGACCAACGCCATGGTGTACCTGGCGGTGGGCGTTGTGATCGGTCCGACGGTACTTGGTTTCTTCCATTTCAATCCGCTGAAACAGTCCGAGCTGCTCGGAATGCTCACGGAACTGGTGGTGCTGCTGTCCCTGTTTGTGGCAGGGATGAAAATGCCGGTGCCGGTGAACATCAGGCGCTGGCGGTTTTCCCTGCTGCTCGCCACCGCGGGCATGGTGGCGACGGTGGTGCTGGTGGCCGGGTTCGGGTACTACGCCCTCGGCTTGCCGCTGGGGGCGGCGATCCTTCTTGCAGGCCTGCTGGCGCCGACCGACCCCGTCCTCGCCACGGAGGTCCAGGTCCGGCATCCGGGGGATCGCGACCGTCTGCGCTTTGGCCTGACCTGCGAGGCGGGGATCAATGATGGAACGGCCTACCCTGTGGTCATGCTGGGGCTGGGCCTGCTGGGGCTGCACGAGCTCGGCGGCGGCTGGCGCTGGCTGGGGGTCGACCTGATCTGGGCGACGTTGGGTGGGGTGGCCATCGGCGTTGCCCTGGGCTACGTGCTGGGCATGGCCGTGTGGACGCTGCGTCAGCGCTGGCCTCACGTTGAGTTGATGGATGAATTTCTTGCTCTCGGCTTGATCGGCATGGTCTATGGCCTCTGTCTGTTGGTGGAGGCAGGAGGCTTCCTGGCGGTGTTCTTTGCCGCGGTGGCGCTGCGACAGACTCAGCAACGGATGTTCGGCCGGCCGCCGGAGCCGGATCGTCTGCAGGATGAGGCCGCAGTTGGGGAACCGCGGGGGCGTCCCGGCGCCTACGCCACCGATGGTTCCCTGTTCTTTCACGAGCAGCTGGAACGGCTGAGTGTCGTGGTGCTGATCCTGATCATCGGTGGCACCCTGTTTCCGGATTCCTGGAGCTGGCGGGCCGTCGCCCTGGCAGGGTTCCTGTTCCTGGTGGCGCGACCGGTCGGGACGCTGGTCAGCGCCCTGGGGACGAGAACACCGGTGCGTCATCGCCGCATGGCGGCCTGGTTCGGGGTGCGCGGGATCGGTTCGCTGTTCTATCTGATGTTTGCCATTCAGGCAGGCCTGCCGGAGGACCTGGCTCTGGAGCTGGTGCATCTGACACTGGTCGTGGTGACACTGTCCATTGTTGTCCACGGCATCAGCGTGCGGCCGGCCATGATGCGCTATGCTGGCCGCCGATCCACCAGCAATGTGCTGTCGCCGGGGTGATGTCCCGATGTTGCGTATCTCGAATACTGTTGAGCTGCCGGAAAGGGAGATCGAGATCACCCAGGTCCGCGCCCAGGGGGCGGGCGGCCAGAATGTGAACAAGGTGTCCTCGGCGGTCCACCTGCGTTTTGATGTTCACGGCTCCAGCCTGCCCGCAAGCTACAAGGAGTGCCTGTTGGCGCTCCGGGACCAGCGGGTCAGCAAGGACGGAGTGGTCGTGATCAAGGCCCAGAAGTTCCGTACCGTGGAGCAGAATCGCGAAGACGCCCTGGAGCGGTTGCGGCTGTTGATTCAGGATGCGGTTCGGCCCGTCAAGGCGCGTCGGCCGACGCGGCCGAGTCGTGGCGCAAGGAAACGCCGTATCGAGGAGAAGAAGCAGCGGGGGCGCACCAAGGCCCTGCGCGGGAAACCTGTTGACTAGCCGTTCGCCCGCAATGGCAGCGTCTTGCGCCGAGGGGATCATGCCGGCATCGTTCAGTATTCATCCGCAACTCCGGGAAGACTGCCACTGGTTGCTGGGGCTTGGAAGCAGTGAGCTGCTGCTCCACCGGGATGCGGCCCTGCCCTGGTTCATCCTGGTGCCCCGCGTGGACGCCGGAGAGCTCCACGAGCTGGATCACGCCGTTCGCCACCGGGTTGCCGACGAAGCGGATGCCGTGGCGCGTTTCGTGTCCACGTGGTTTCGTTGTGACCGCATCAACCAGGCGAGCATTGGCAACCTCGTCCCCCAGCTGCATCTGCACGTCATCGGCCGCCACCGGGGCGACGCCTGCTGGCCGGGCGTGGTTTGGGGGCGTCTGCAGTCCAACGAACGTTACGACGACGATCGCCTCGCCGCCATCGTGACAGCCGTGCGTCCCTGGTGCTGCTGACACCCGCTCTCAGGGGGTAACTGTTGGCGGCCGCGGTGGACACTGCCGGGGCGCATGGGCGTAGTATGGGCGTATGAAAAAACTGGATATCGATATCGTTTCCGACGTGGCCTGCCCCTGGTGTGCCATTGGCTACAAGCGCCTGGAGCAGGCCATGGCGGAGCTGGACGGGGAGATCTCGCTCTCCCTGCGCTGGCGACCGTTCCAGTTGAACCCGGAGATGCCCCCGGAAGGCGAGCCCATCCTCGAGCACCTGACCCGCAAGTACGGGCGCAGCGCCCAGGAGATGGAGGCGGTGCAGCAGCAGATCGTGGACGCCGCGCACGCGCTGGGGCTGAACTTCGCCGGAGCCCACCAGCGGCGCGCTCATAACACCTTCGACGCTCACCGCCTGCTGGCCTGGGCCGGACGGCACGACCGGCAGACCGAACTCAACCTGGCCCTGTTCGATGCGTACTTCGGCCATGCCCTGAACCCGTCCGATCCCGCTGTGCTTCGGCGAGCGGCGGAGGAGGCCGGTCTGCCGGGGGAAGAGGCCGCGCGGGTGCTCGCCGACGGCGACTACGCCGAGGAGGTGCGCCGGGAAGAGGACTACTACAAGCGGGCCGGCATCTCCGGCGTTCCGGGGTTCGTCATTCAGGGGCAGCACCTGGTGTCCGGGGCGCAGGAGCCGGCGGTCCTCGTGAGCGCGCTGCGCCAGATCGCCGGGGAGCAGGACGCGCACGCCTGAGCTCCAATCCCGGAGGCGTTCACGGTTGAGCTATACTGTCAAAGGGCCCTGCCTTTCGGTGCCTGGGGGTCCAGAGTGCGTATCCGTCAACCAATGGCAACCAGGGCCGGTTGATGGCGGCCCGGGAGGTCAACATGGTGAAAGCAGTAACCGCTGTCTATCCCACCGTTGGCGCCGCCGAGAACGTTTACGATGAACTCGTCGCCGACGGTTTCGAGCAGGAAAAGCTCTTCCTCGACCGCGACCACATGCAGGTCAAGGTCATGACGCCGGATTCGGGTTATCGGGAGGTGGAGGAAGTGCTTGGGCGCCATGGCCCCAGCGACTTGTGGTCCACCCAGGTGCAATAGATGCATCCTGTGTGCATGCTTGTACAGTTGTAATGCACTAATTTGTGCATGGTTTCACAGATCCTCTCCGTTCGACGCCGGACACTGATCGGTACGCGCGCCATGGCGTGGCGTGCCGGTCAGGACGTTCGGTGAGTACCTGCCGATTCACCTGACCGCTTGCCGTATTCCCGTGTACGCGTCCCTGCTGCGCCTGGTGGCTCCGCAGGCCGTTCCCTCGGAGGTGGTCCATGTCGGAAATGCTGTCGGAGTTTAATCTGGGCCTGGTGGCTCTGTCCTATGTTCTGTCCATGCTGGGTGCGCTCACCGGGCTTCTGGTCTCGCGCAACATTCCGAAGGCGTCGGGAGGCATTCACGTCGGCTGGTTGCTGCTTTCCGCGATGGTGCTCGGGTTCTTTGCCGTCTGGTCCATGCACTTCGTGGGCATGGTGGCGTACCAGCCGGGTATCGCGATCACCTACGACACCGCGATCACGGCGCTGTCCGTGGTGCCGCCGGTGATCGCCTTCGCCATCGGTCTGTGGGTGGCCTATACCTGGGCACAATCGAAGATTGCCCTGGTGGTCGCTGGTGCGGGGATGGGGCTTGGCATCGCCGGGATGCACTACCTTGGTATGGCCGGCATGCGCATGGCCGCCGACATGCACATGGCCCAGGGGCCGCTGGTGGCATCGGTCATCATCGGTATGGTGGCCTCGACAGCGGCGCTGTATTTCATTCGCGATACCCAGGGCGTCTTGCGGTATCTGAGCGCGCCGATCATGGCGCTGGCCGTGTGTGCCCTGCACTATACCGGCATGTACGGCGTGACCCTGGTCCCCACGGATGCGCCGGTGGAGTATTTTGCGGGTGCCGTTACCGGGCCGCAGATGGTGATGCTGATCGTCGCCTCGGCGACCGCGTTGA
>SKYZ01000473.1 GCA_007127625.1 Aquisalimonas sp.
CCACCCGCGCGGTGCGCTCTTACCGCACCTTTTCACCCTTGCCTGTGCCCTTGCGGGCCATCGGCGGTCTGTTTTCTGCGGCACTTTCCGTAGGCTCACGCCTCCCAGGTGTTACCTGGCACCCTGCCCTGTGGAGCCCGGACTTTCCTCCGCCGGTGGGACACCGGCAGCGATTGCCTGGCCGACTCCGAGTACAGGTTAACACGGTGACGGACCATCACTGGCGCTGCAACTCCAGCAAACGTTGATAGCAGTCATTGCGGGGCAGCCCCAGGATGCGGGCACCCAGCGCCGCGGCCTGCTTGACCGGCAGCTCCGCAAGGAGCACGCCGAGAACGCGGTCGCGCTCGGCGTCATCCACCGCCGTCGGCGGCGCACCGGCAACCACCAGAACGAACTCGCCGCGGCGCTGATCCGGATCGCCGCGAACCAGCTCCAGCAGACCGGCCAGGGAATCTGCGCGGACGGTTTCGTACGCCTTGGTCAACTCCCGCGCCATCACCGCCCGGCGTTCGCCGCCCAGGGCAGTAACCATGGCCTCCAGTGTCGCCTGGATACGGTGGGATGACTCCAGAAACACCAGTGTACGGGACTCACCGGCCAGGCTCTCCAACTGTCGCCCCCGCGGCCCCGCGCGGGCCGACAGGAACCCCTCGAAGCAGAAGCGATCCGTGGGCAGCCCGGAGACGGACAGGGCGGCGACCGGACTGCACGCCCCGGGCACCGGGACCACGCGAATCCCCTCGCGGTGGGCTCGACGCACCAGCTGATAGCCGGGATCACTCACCAGCGGCGTGCCGGCGTCACTGATCACCGCCACGCTCTCGCCCCCAAGGAGGCGCTGGATGATGACGTCGACGCGCCCATCCTCGTTGTGCTCGTGTAGGCTCAGCAAATGGCCGGCACGGACTCCGAAGTGTGCCAGTAGCCGGCCGCTGTGCCGGGTATCTTCCGCGGCCACGACGTCCACGGCACCCAGAACCTCCAGCGCCCGCGGGGTCATGTCCCCGAGATTGCCGATGGGCGTCGCGACGATATGGAGTGTGCCTGCTGACGGCGACACGTTCCCCCCTGAATCCCGTACCTGCTAGACTCGTTCGACCCTTGTCCAGGATGCGGCGGGTGCTGTGCCCGCCGACCTGACGTTGAGACAGGCCGCCATAGTGACGGAATCCCCATGCCGATGCACGACCCGCTCGCCCGGCACCTTCGCCGCCTCCTGCTGATCGCCGCGATTGCCATCACGGCTGCGTGCGCGCCCACACCGGAGGAACCGGAACGCCACCCGGCGGTGGATACCGCAGAGGAAGCCCTTGCCGAGGGTGACTACGACACCGCCGTGGAAGCGTTCCTGGAGGCGGCGGAGGCGGAAGAGCCGCCTCTGCAGCACGAATACCTTCTGCGTGCCAGCGCCGCTCTCGTGGACGCGGGGGATCTGGCGCGGGCGGAGCAGCTCGCCGGGGACATCCCCGTGGACGAGGAGACACCCGAATCGCTGGTGGATTTCCGCACCGCGGTACTCGCCCGGATCGCCCTGGAACGGGGGGACTATGAGCGCGCCCTGGAGCAGGTCAGTGATCGCCTGCCCAGCGACACGCGCCGCGCAGCGGACCTGATCGAAGTGCGCGCCGACGCCGAGTACCGCCTGGGCCGACTGCTGGACAGCGCCGAGACGCGGGCAAGCCTGGAAGCCCTGCTCCCCGAAGGTCCACGACTGGACCGCAACCGGAGTCAGTTACGGCAGAGCCTGGCCGAAGTCCCCATGCAGAGACTGCGGGAAATCATGCCCCCGCCCCCGGACACCTTCGGCGGCTGGGTGGAGCTGACCTTCCTGATCCGGAACCACCGGCTGGACCCCGCGGAGATGGAAGACGCAGTGGCGCTCTGGCGCGAACGCTACCCCGATCACCCGGCGGTGGGCGAGATCGCCGACGAGATCATGGCCCGGTATCGCGAGGAGGTCCTGCGCCCGGAGAAAATCGCCCTGCTGCTGCCACTCTCCGGCTCGCTGGGGGAATCCGGTCGCGCCGTTCGTGACGGCTTTCTCGCCGCACGGCTGAGCGCTGCCGACGACGGCACTGAAGTCACCATCCACGACATTGGCGAGGACGGTGACGATCCCTGGGCCGCTTACATGAGCGCCGTCCAGGCCGGTGCCGACCTGGTGGTGGGGCCGCTGACCCGCCCGGCGGTGTCGGTGTTCGCCGACACCGGCTCGCTGCCGGTCCCCATGCTGGCCCTGAACAGTGCCCCGGATGACACCTCCCTGCCCGGCAACCTGTTCCGCTTCGGCCTGCTACCTGAGCACGAGGCGCGCCAGGCGGCCCGGCATGCCCTGGCCAGCGGTCAGCGGCACGCTGTGGTGCTGGTCCCCGGAAACGATTGGGGCGAGCGGGTCGCCAAGGCGTTCCACGAACAGTATGAAGCGGGTGGTGGGGTGGTTCTGGCCCGTGAGCGCTACCGCGAGGATCAGAGCGATTTTTCCCTGCCCATCCGCCGCATGCTCGGTCTGGACCGCAGCAGCCAGCGCGAGCAGCGCCTGCGTGGCACCATCGGCCGTTCGGTGGAATTCGAGCCACGCCGTCGCCAGGATGTGGACGTGGTGTTCGTCGGCGCCTTCCCGCGCCAGGCGCGACTGATCCGCCCGCAGCTGCGCTTCCACCACGCCCTGGATCTCCCGGTGATGGCCACCTCCCACGCCTGGGACGGCCGGGATGACGTGGCGGCCGACCGGGACATGGCCGGCGTGGTATTTTTCGACATGCCGTGGATGCTTGGCGAAGGCGATCGGCTGGCACCGCGACGCTCGGAGCTCGCCACCATCTGGGATGGCGAGCTCGAGCGCAATGCGCCGCTTTATGCCTTGGGGGCCGATGCCTACCGGCTGATCCCCTATCTCGCCACCATGCGCACCAACGAGGGCGAGCGCCTCGAAGGCGCAACGGGGCTGCTGCGCATCGACGACGCGGGCGCGGTGCAGCGAGAGGTCCTGCCGGCGCGCTTTCACCGCGGGCGTGTGGAACGCCTGGAACCCGACCAGGACCGTCAGCAGTTGCCGGGACTGGATAGCGCAGCCGACGACACGGAGGCCGTGGAGCGTTGACGGACAGCAGCCGCAGGGAGCGCGGCCGTACCCAGGAAGAGCGGGCACGGAGATACCTGGAAGACCAGGGCCTGCGCCTGCGGGAGCGCAACTTCCTCACCCGCGGCGGCGAACTCGACCTGATCATGGATCACGGCGACACACTGGTGTTCGTGGAGGTGCGGTTCCGCGCCGACGCGCGTCACGGGGGTGCGCTGGCCAGCATCGGCCGCGGCAAGCAGAGACGGATCATCCGTGCGGCGCTTGCCTATCTGCAGCAGCGACGCGTGGACCGACCCTGCCGCTTCGATGTGGTAGCCCTGGATGACAACAGCCTGGAGTGGATTCGGGACGCGTTTCAGGCAGACTGACCCGGGATGGACGCGGGCCGACCCGTCCCGTCGAACCGCGCCTGTTTCGGTAATTTGACCCTAGACCAGAGAGACAGGATGGACTCCCACGATCGCGTGATTCAGCACTTCCATGAAAGCATCCGCGCCAAGCAGATGGCCATGGACACCCTGGCGCCGGCCATTGTCACCGCCGGCGAGCGCATGGTCGCGTGCCTAGGCCGCGACGGCAAGATCCTGACCTGCGGTAACGGCGGCTCCGCGGCCGACGCGCAGCACTTCTCCTCGGAGCTGCTCAACCGCTTCGAAATGGAGCGCCCGGGACTGCCTGCAGTGGCCCTGACCACGGACAGCTCCACGCTCACCTCCATCGCCAACGACTACAGCTACGAGGATGTGTTCTCCAAACAGGTCCGCGCCCTCGGTCAGGCGGGGGACGTGCTGCTGGGCATCAGCACCAGCGGGCAGTCCCCCAACGTGGTGGCGGCCATTCAGGCTGCGCATGATCGCGGCATGCAGGTGGTGGCGTTCACCGGCAAGGACGGCGGGTCAATGGCGGCCATGCTGGACGAGGACGACGTCGAGATCCGGGTTCCCGCCAACGTCACCGCACGGATCCAGGAAATCCATCTGCTCGTGATCCACTGCCTCTGCGACCAGATCGACCGCTCGCTGTTCGGCATGGAGTAGGCGGTGGCGGCGAGAGTACGCGACGTCGCCGTTGCCTTGCTGCTCGGGCTGGCCCTGAGTGGATGCGCAGGGACCGCGGGCGACGGGGATGATGGCGCGGCATCCGCGCTGGAGAGTCGCTCGCTCAACGACCGCCTGGCCGATCAGCGCATCCGCTCCGCGATCATGGCGGAGCTTCTGAGCGACGAGGAACTGCGCCACGAGTCCAACATCTCCGTGACCGTGTTCGACGGCATTGTGCTGCTCACGGGGGAAGTGCCCAACCGCGACGCGGGGCAGCGCATGGCCGACCTCGCCCGCGACGAAAGCGACGCTCGCCACGTCTTCAACGAACTGGTGATCGCGCAACTGAGCTCGGTGTTCTCCCGTACCCGGGACCGCATGCTCTCCGGCCGGGCCGCGACCCGGCTGCTCTCGCTGGACACCCCGGAAACTCTGGATCGGGCCCGCTTTCACATTCTCGCCGAGCGGCAGCGGCTCTACCTCATGGGTCGGGTCACCCGGGAGGAGGCCGAAGCCATTACCGAAGAGGTCCGGC